>NZ_JBSGIV010000066.1:0-33918 GCF_053605225.1 Micromonospora sp. NPDC003944 | reverse complement strand
ACCTCGCCACCATCGCGGCGTTCTACCTCGCGGTCGGGCTGCTGCTGGTCTGGGGCGGCAGCACGCTCGGCGAGGCGCTGGGTGGCGCCCTGGACAACCGGGGTGTCCTCTGGGCGCAACTCGTCCTGGGCGTGGGAATGCTGGCGCTCAGCTTCCGTTACGACGGCAAGCGGCGTCCCCGTACCGGTGGTGTGTTGCGCTGGCGGGACCGGGCCACCGCCGGGGACTCCTCGGCCCGCTGGCTTGTCGGGCTCGCGCTGCTCGCGGCGCTTGCCGAGGTGGCGACCATGCTCCCGTACCTCGGTGCGGTGGGTCTGTTGGCCACCTCGGGGGTGGGAGCGACGACAGTGGTGGCGCTACTCGCCGGGTACTGCCTGGTCATGGTGGTGCCGGCGGTGTTGTTGCTGGGTGCCAGGGTGGCACGCCCGCGACTTGTCGAGCCGGTGCTGGCCCGCCTGAACGCCTGGATCGTCACGAAGGCGGGCAGCGCGCTGGGCTGGATCCTCGGCATCGCCGGTTTCCTGATCGCCCGCGACGCCGCCGCACGGCTTGCCCTGTTCGACCTCATCGACCGGATCGGCAGGTGACCGACTGCTGGCGTCAGGCGGGCTGCTTGCGTCAGGCCGGTTGCTCCACGGTGATCCGCTGCGGCCCGGTGTAGACGTTCATGGTCCGTCCGCGCAGGAAGCCGACAAGTGTCATGCCTGCCTCGTCGGCAAGTTCGGCGGCGAGGGTGCTCGGGGCGGACACCGCGGCGAGTAGCGGGAGACCGGCCATCCACGCCTTCTGGGTCAGCTCGAAGCTGGCCCGACCCGAGACCAGCAGCAGGTGCCCGGCGAGCGGCAGCCGGCGTTCCCGCACGGCCCAGCCGATCACCTTGTCCACGGCGTTGTGCCGGCCCACGTCCTCCCGGAGCACCACCAGCTCGCCATCGGGGGTGAACAGCCCCGCCGCGTGCAGCCCGCCGGTCCGATCGAAGCCCCGCTGAGCGGCGCGCAACCGGTCGGGCAGCTCGGCGAGGAGCGTGGCCGGCACGCTGAGCGGGTCCGCCGCGACCGGGAAGAGCGACCGGGTACGTACCGCGTCGATGCTGGCCTTGCCGCAGACCCCGCAGGAGCTGGTCGTGTAGAAGTTCCGGGACGGGTCGGTGCTTGGTTCCGGTACGCCGGGGGCGAGCACCACGTCGACCACGTTGTACGTGTTCGGTGTCTCCGCGCCGGCGCAGAGCTGCGCGGTCAGCACGTCGTCGGTCGACCGGATCAGCCCCTCCGTCAGCAGGAACCCGATGGCCAGGTCCAGGTCGTCACCAGGGGTACGCATGGTGACGGCGAGCGGCTTACGTCGGCCGGGACCGGCCGCGCCAACCCGGATCTCCAGCGGCTCCTCCACCGCGAGCGTGTCCGGTCGACGGACCGACGTACGCCCGGCGGTCGCCGCGTCCAGGTCGATCCGGAGTACACGCCGTCGATCAGTTGCCCGTCCCATTCCGCCATCCTCCACCCCGAGCCGGCCCGCCCGCACGACCACCGGCGCAGGCACCCCACCCCCATCCACCCTCACCCCCGCCCTCGCGCGTCGACGGCGTGTCGAGCGATAACTTCATGATCACCGGGGCGGGGGGCCGGGGCGAGGGGTCGGGCCGGCAGGGTTGGAGGAGGCGGATGAGGGCCTGCGGTCGGGCCTGACCGGCGTGCCGGCAGGGTCGGGCGCTGGCACGGTTACCGTGGGCGGGTGGGGACGTACGGCGCAGTGGTGCTCGCGGGTGGGGCCGCCCGACGGATGGGCGGGGTCGACAAGCCCGCGCTCCCGGTCGGCGGCCGGGCGATGCGCGACCGGGTGTTCGCCGCCGTCACCGACGCGACGCCACGAGTGCTTGTCGGTCCGGCTGACGCCGTACCGCCGGGTGTGCGGGTCGTCCGGGAAGACCCACCCGGCGGGGGTCCGGTGGCCGCGGCGGCTGCCGGGCTGGCGCTGCTGGATTCCGACACCAGCCTGGTCGCTCTGCTCGCCGCCGACCTGCCGCTGCTCACCCGGGCCGCGATCGGGGACCTGCTGAACCACCTCGACCGGGAGACCTCCGACACCGAACCGGCGGTCGACGGCCGCACTCCGGCGCCGCTGGTCCACGACGGCCTCGCGCCGGACCGCAGTGGCCTCGGCAGCGAGCGGCGACCTGACGGGGCGTGTTTCGTGGACGGGGACGGGCGGCGGCAGTCGCTCTGCGGTGTCTGGCGGGTCGCCGCGCTGCGGGCGGCGGTGCACCGGCTGACGGCCGAGCGGGGCGGCAGTCTCTCCGGAGCCCCGGTCCGCGCTCTGCTGGCCGGTCTCGTCGTGCGGGAGGTGGCCTGGTCCGGCGAGGGCCCGCCGCCGTGGTTCGACTGCGACACTGACGAGGACGTACGCCGGGCGGAGGAGTGGGCGCGATGACGGTGATGGACGACTGGGTCACGGCGGTGTGCGCCGAGTTGGATCTGGATCCGGCCGGGGTGCCGGTGCCGGCGGTGCTGGACCTGGCCCGGGACGTCGCCCATCAGGTGCTGCGTCCGGGTGCGCCGGTCACCGCGTACCTCTTCGGGTTGGCGGTTGGTCGGGGCGCGGATCCGGCGGACGCCGCGGCCCGGCTCAGCGCGCTCGCCGGCACCTGGCCGGTCGAGTTGGGCGCTGACCCCGCGGACCCGGCCGCCCCCTGACCGCCGTTGTCCGATCCCGGTCCGGGCTGATTCGACAGTTCGGCGGCGTGGGTAGGGTGATCGTGACGGACGGAGGCGATCATGACGGCTGACCACCCCTCGGCCCCGCACGGTGAGCTGCCCGGCGCTTCGACTGAGCCGGCGGAGTCGATCCTGCTCGACGAGCCCAGCACCACCGACCTGCGGGCGAAGGTGACCGAGGCGTGGCGGGAGTTCGCCCGCGCCCTCGCCGTACGGCTGCGGGAACTTCCTGTCGGCACGCACCTCGACGTGACCCTGGACCCCACCGCCTCCGGCACCGGCGACGCCGTCTATTCGATTAGCGTCGACGTCGACGCGGACCGGGTGTTGTCCGCCCGCGCGGTCGGGAACGCCACCCTGCCGGCCGGCTACCGACTGGACCGGGGCGCGGTGGCGGACATGGTCGCGCTCGGTTGGTCCCCGCCCGGGGTGGTCGCCGGCTCCGGCGGTTCCTTCGGGTTGAACGCCACGACGGCCGAGTCGACCCAGGTCGCCACGCTGCTCTCCCGCACGTTGCGGGACGTCTACGGTGCTCCGCACCCGGCCTTCCTCGTCTATCTGGTGCACGATGCCGAGGGCGAACCGCTTGCCGTGGACCCGCTGGGCACGGCGCGCAGCGAGTTCGGCCCGGACGCCGATGTCGAAGCGGACCTGGAGGAGGCGTTGGCCGAGGCGGCCGCCGCGCAGGCCGAGCGGGACGACGTGCTCGACCTGGCCGACCGGGTCCGTACCGTGGTCTCCACGATGTTGAAGTCGGACACCGACCGGTTGCAGATCGACTCGGACGGCGACATCACCATCCGCGCCGGATCGGCGATGGTCTTCGTGCGGGTACGCGACAATCCGCCCCTGGTCGACGTCTTCTCCCCGGTGCTCACCGAGGTGGAGCCGACCGAGCGGCTCTACGTCAAGCTCTCCGAGCTGACGAACCGGATGCCGATCGGCCGCCTCTACTGCGCCGACGACACGGTCTGGGCGTCCATCCCGGTGTTCGGCCGCAACTTCCAGGCGACCCATCTGATGCTTGCGGTGCAGGTGATGACCGGTCTCGCCGACGAGTTGGACGACCGTCTGCACGGTGAGTTCGGGGGCAAGCGGTTCTTCGGCGAGGGTGACAAGCCGGTCCGGCGCGACGAGTCGGAGCATCGCACCGGCATGTACCTCTGAACCCGACTGTTCAGTAGCGCCACCAGCGAGGGCCCCGTCTCGGGAACTGGCAGGCTAGATCTTGGACACTTTCCGTTCCAAGCGGACGGAAAGTGTCCAAGATTGCCAGCCGAGACGGATGTCGCTCAGGCGGACGGGCCGACGCCGGGCGACTCGACAAGCCGGGAGAGCACGATGGTGCTGCGGGTGGAGGTCACGAAGGGCTCGGCGCGGAGCCGCTCCAGCGCTGCCTCCAGATGGGCGATGTCGGCGGCGCGGAGGTGCACGAGCGCGTCTGCCTCCCCGGAGACGGTATACGCGCCGACCACCTCGGGGTGGCGGCGGGCGGCCACGCCGATCTGCGCCGGGGTGGTCCGGCCGGCGCAGAACAGCTCGACGAAGGCCTCCGTCGTCCAGCCGACGGCGGCCGGATCAACGACGGCCGTAAATCCCCTGATCACGCCGGTGGCGCGTAGTCGGTCGACTCGTCGCTTGACCGCTGGGGCGGAGAGTGACACCCGAGCGCCGATGTCGGCGTAGGAAGCCCGAGCGTCCGCGACGAGCAACGCAATGATCCGCTGGTCTACCGCGTCTATCTGCAACGTTCCGCCTCTGGGAAGCAACACTTGTGGCTGTTTTCAAAGTTCCACGGTACCTACTCTTGGTGACCGTGAACCAGCAGCGTTTCCCGCGAAAGCGGACATATCTCATGTGCTCGCCGGAGTACTTCGCGGTCGAGTACGCGATCAACCCGTGGATGGACGTGACCACCCCGGTCGACCGGGACCTGGCCGTCAAGCAGTGGGACCGGCTGCGGGAGACACTTGTCGGCCTCGGCCACGAGGTGCACCTACTCACCCCGGAGCAGGGCCTGCCCGACATGGTCTACGCCGCCAACGGCGGCTTCGTGGTGGACGGCAGCGTCTACGGCGCCCGGTTCAAGCACGAGCAGCGGGCCGCCGAGGCCGCCGCACACCACGCCTTCTACGAGGCGCAGGGCTGGCGGTTCATCGCACCGAGCGAGACCAACGAGGGGGAGGGCGACTTCGCGTACGTGCCGGAGGCCCACGGTGGGCTCATCCTGGCCGGGCACGGCTTCCGCACCGAGATCCCGGCGCACGCGGAGGCGCAGGAGGCGCTGGGCCGTCCGGTGGTGTCGCTGCGCCTGATCGACCCCCGCTTCTACCACCTGGACGTGGCGCTCGCGGCCCTGGACGACGCGAACGTCGTCTACTTCCCGGGCGCGTTCTCCGCGGCCAGCCAGCGGGTGCTCACCCAACTCTTCCCGGACGCGGTGCTCGCCGACGACGAGGACGCGATGGCGTTCGGGCTCAACCTCGTCAGCGACGGCGCGAACGTGGTGCTCAACAGCGAGGCCACCCGTCTGGCCGGCAAGCTCAAGGCGGCCGGGTACACCCCCGTCCCGGTCGAACTGGCCGAGCTGAAGAAGGGCGGCGGCAGCGTGAAGTGCTGCATCGCCGAGCTGCGGCACTGACCCGCGAACGACCCGGGGCCGGCCTCCCACTGGGAGACCGGCCCCGAATCGTGCTCCGGGTAGGCGTTCAGCCCAGCGTGGCCAGCTCGTTGATCAACACGTTCGACATGACCTGACCGTCGCGCTGCACCTCGCGCAGGTACCACTTCTGCTGCGGGGTACGCGGCTGGTTGAACTGCCAGATGCCGCGCGGGCTGTCGATCTGGCCGATCTTGCCCAGGGCCAGGTTGACCTGCTGCGGCGTGGGCTTCCCGCCGGTCAGCTGGATGGCCTGGTCGAGCACCTGCGCCGCGTCGTACGACGCCATCGCGTACGTGGTGGGGGTGACCTGGTACTTCTTGCGGTACGCCGACGCGAAGACCCGGTTCGACGTGTTGTTCAGGTCGGCCGAGTAGTTCAGCGCGGTCTGGATGCCCAGCGCGTTGTCCTTCAGGTTCTCGAGCACGGCGCCCTCGGTGAGGAAGCCGGGCGCGTAGATCGGTCCGGAGAACTTCTCGCGCAGCTGCTTGATGAACTCCACGGCGGCAGCTCCGGCGAAGAAGCAGAAGACCGCCGTGGGCTTCTTGGCAAGCGCCCTGGTGATGTCCGAGGAGTAGGTCGTCTTGCCGGGGTTGGTGGTGGCGCTGGTGTACGTCTCCTTGTCGCGAATCCGCGGGTCGCTCGCGCCGAACTCCTGCCGGAAGCCGCGGACCACGTCCGGGCTGCCCACGTTCTCCGGCATGATGATCGCGACGCGGCCGTTCGCCGGCAGTTGGTCGCGCAGATAGCGGCCCAGAGCACGGCCGGCCTCGTCGAGCACGTACGAGGTCCGCCAGATGTAGAAGACGCTCTGCAGGCTGCTCGGTGAGGCGTTGGAGCCGATGAGCGGGACCCGGGCCTGCTCCACGGTGTCCCGGATGCCGACCATCACCGCCGAGTTGACCACGCCGGTGAGCGCCAGCACGTTCTGCTTGAGCAGGCCCTCGACGGCGGCCTTGCCGGTCTTCGCGGTGTCACCCTCGTCGGCGGTCAGCAGCTCCACCGGATGGCCGCCGAGCCGCTGGTCGTGCAGGTCGAGGAAGAGCTGGAAGCCATTGGTGATGTCGTCGCCGATGCTCTTGAAGCCACCGGCCTGCGGGGTGATCAAACCGATCTTGACCGGGTTGCGGCCGGCGGTCGGTTCGGCGTCACTGTCGGAACCGCACGCGGCGGCGAACCCGGTGGTACCAAGCGCGGCCATGAGTTGGAGCGCCCGCCTGCGATTCATCTGTGACACCGAGTTCCTTCCACGGAAGCGTTACAGGGCCGAACACCGCCCCTCCGGCGTTCTACCTGCTCCGCGACGCTGCGTCAATGGCTAGTGATCATCGTGCAAGGACCGCAACACAGAGAGGACCTGTGGCCAGGCCACGGACTCCGGGTCGATCAGCCCGAAATGCTCGCATCCAGGCAGTTCAACAAGGGCGATATCGGAACCTGCGGCACGAGTCTCCGCGACGAAGTCCCGGCTCATCTCTGCCGGAACCTGATGATCGTCCGAACCGTGCATGACTACTGTCCGTGTCTGTATCGGTACCAACATCCGTGGATCCGCAGCTGCGTACCGGTCCGGGACCTGTGCCGGGCCGCCGCCGAGCAGCGCGGCGACCGCACCCGAGTCCAGATCTCGTCGGTACGCCTCGCCCAGGTCGGCCACCGGGGCCAGGGCGAGCACACCGCTCACCGTCGCCGGGGCGGTGGCCGCCACGTACAGCGCCAGGTGGCCGCCGGCGGAGTGGCCGACCAGGGTCGGCGCGGCCACGCTGACCCTGCCGGGAAGCGCCTCGGCCGCCAGCGCCGGCAGCTCGGCCACCCCGGTCAGGACGTCGGTCAGGGTGCCCGGCCAACCACCTCCCGGCTGCCCCGTGCGGCGGTATTCCAGCTGCGCCACCGGGTAGCCAGCAGCGGCGATGGCTGCGGCCAGCGGGCCGGTGTGCCGCCGGTCGTACTCGGCCCGCCAGAACCCCCCGTGCACGACGACGACTAGCGGGCGTGCCGGCCCGGCTCCCGCCGGGAGGCGCAGGTCGGCCACCTGATTCGGGTCGTCCCCGTACGCGACGGTCCGGTCGGGCTCCGGTGCGGGCCGGGTCAGCACGGCGCGCGGGTCGGCAGGCATGGCGCGACGGTAGCGCGCCCCGGCCGGGTGGTTCGGCCCCGGTAGTCGGTCCCGGGCGGCATGGTCCGCGCCGACTGGGTAAAGATGGACCCCATGACCGAAGCGCGCTCCGCTGCACAGAACGACGAGCCCGGCACCGACGACTCCGGCCATCCCGGCACCGTCGTGGTGGTCGGCCCGGACGGCCGACCGATCGGCACGATGCAGACCGACGAGGGTCAGGGCGAGGACCCGACCCGCCTGGTCGAACAGCCGGCCAAGGTGATGCGGATCGGCAGCATGATCAAGCAGCTGCTGGAGGAGGTGAAGGCCGCACCTCTCGACGACGCCAGCCGCACCCGGATGCGCGAGATCCACGAGCGGTCCATCGTCGAGCTCAAGGAGGGCCTCGCCCCCGAGCTGCGCGACGAGCTGGAGCGCATCTCGCTGCCCTTCGCCGAGGACAAGGCCCCCAGCGAGGGCGAGCTGCGCATCGCGCACGCCCAGCTGGTCGGCTGGCTGGAGGGCCTGTTCCACGGCATCCAGGCGGCCCTGGTGGCCCAGCAGATGGCGGCCCGGGTGCAGCTAGAGCAGATGCGGGGCGGCCGGCAGGCGCTGCCGAGCGGCCCCGGCGGGGTCGTCCCCGGGATGCCGGGCATCGGCCAGCCGGGCGGCGGCGAGGGTCACAACACCGGTCAGTACCTCTGACCCCTCAGCCCACCCCGAAAACCTTCTCCAGGTACGCCGCCACGCCGTCCTCGGTGTTCGCCGTCGTCACCTCATCGGCGACCGCCAGGACGGCGCGGTGCGCGTTGGCCACCGCCACGCCACGCCCGGCCCAGGTCAGCATCGGTACGTCGTTGGGCATGTCACCGAAGGCCACCACGTCCTCCGCCGCCACCCCGATCTGGTCGCAGTACCAGGCCAGCCCCGCCGCCTTGGTCACACCGGACGCGGAGATCTCCACCAGGCCGGACGACGACGAGTGTGTCGCTTCGGCCAACCCGGCCACCGCCGCCGCGATCAGCGCGGCGAAGGCATCCGGGTCCTGCTCGCCGGCGCGGGCGAGCAGCTTCACCGCCGGCACCGACAGCAACTCCTCCGGTGTCTCGACAGGTCGGATGCCGTCGGCGTCCGCGTCCCAGCGCAGCGGGTAGTGCGCCTCGTGCCGCATCTCCCGGCTGTCCAGGATCTCCACGGCGAAGCTGATCCCGGGCACCTCGGCCCGTAGCCTCCGGGCCACCTCGGCCAGGTGGTGCGGCGCGAGCGGGTCGGCCCGCACCACCTCGTCGGAGAACGGGTCGTAGACCACGGCACCGTTGGCGCAGACCGCCGGCAGCGGCTGGGCGAGTTGGTCGTACACCATCTTGAGCCAGCGGACCGGACGGCCGGTGACCAGGACGACCGGCGTGCCCTGCGCGGAGATCCGCGCCAGCAGGTCGGCGGTGCGGGCGCTGACCGTGTGGTCGTCGCGGATCAGCGTGCCGTCGATGTCGGTGGCGATGAGGCGGGGCGTGTCTCCCATTACCTGGACAGTAGCCGGTCCAGATACACCGCCACCCCGTCGTCGTCGTTGCGCAAGGTCACCTCGTCGGCGACCGCGCGCAGGGCGGGATGGGCGTTGGCCACGGCCACCCGCGACCAGCCGGCCCACTCGAACATCGGCAGGTCGTTGGGCATGTCACCGAAGACCAGCACGTCGGCCGGGTCGACCCCGAGCGTCTGCGCCACCACGGTCAGCCCGGTCGCCTTGTCCACGCCGGGCGGGCAGATCTCGATGAAACCGAGCCCGGCCTGGGTGAGCGTGGCGACCTGTGGCGGGACGATCCGACGGGCCACCGCCAGCAGCTCGTCCACGTGGTGGTCGGCGGTCCGGGCAAAGGCCTTGATCACGTCGCAGGCGAGGCACTCGTCGCGGGTGCGCGCCTCGAAGCGGTCCTGGTAAGGCCAGCTCTCGTGGTAGTCACCCCACAGCGGGGCGTCGTGCTCGTCGGACGCCTCGACCATCACCGTCAGCGGGCCGACCTCCGCCTCCAGGTCGGCCAGCAGCCGGGCCAGCACCTCGGCGGGCAGCCGCTCGTCGCGGAGCACCACCGGGCCACTCGGGTCGCTCTGGTCGACCACCCGCCCACCACCGGCCATCACCAGGAAGTCGGCAGCACGGATGTCGTTGCGGGTCAACTCCGTTAACCGAGGGCCGCGTCCGGTCGCGCCGACCACCGGAATCCCGGCGGCGCGCACCCGGTCGAGCACCCCATGGGTGTACGCGGAGACGGTGTCATCGCTGCGGACCAGCGTCCCGTCGAGGTCGGTCGCGATCAACTTGGGCAGTCCTGGGCGGGTCATCGTTCCTCCTTCGCCCGCCGCCGTCACACCGCCAGGGTCAGGGAACCCGAGGCCCGGCGTAACGGCGGGTCAGCAACCGTACCTCGCGGAACGGGTCGCATCCATGACTTCCAGGCGAATCGGACGCCAACTCCACGCGCTCTCCCAGTCGATCATGGAGTTGTGGTGGCCGCTTCATCCGGTCATACGACTTTTGTTCACCACCACAACTCCATGATCGGCACAGGCGAGGAGTGGAGCGTCGAGGAGTGGGGCGGTGGAGCGGGTGAAGGGGGCCGGTCAGGGCTGGGGGTCGGGGCGGGCGAACGGGGCGGCGGGGGTGACCGTCAGGTCGGCTGGGGCGGGTAGGCCGTCCTCGATCGGGTCGGGGTTTCGGCGACGGCGCCAGGGGCGCGGTGCTGACGCGTCGGCAGGACGGTCGTCGTCCGGTGGTCCGAACGCGCCGGGGGGTGCGGCGGGCGCCAGCCGCAGGGCGGCCGCGAACAGCACACAGGCGACGAATGCCATCGCCAACCCACGGCCGTACTCGATCTGGTAGCCCTCCTCAGGCGTGTACGGCCGCGGGTTGTCGAGGCTGGCCGTGGCGGCCCCCAGCAGCGCCAGCAGGGCACCGGCCAGGGTGAAACCGGCAAGCCGGGCGTTCGGTCGCGCGGCCGCCGTGCCGCGCAGTGCCAGCGTCACGGTGCAGGCGAGGGCGAGCAGCCCGACCAGATAGCCGACCCCGAAGCCACCGATCTCGGACACCCCGGCGGGCACCTTGATCGTCGTGTTTCCGTCGGGCCCGCCGTTCGGCAGGTTCATCACCAGCCACTCACCGACCACCGAGGCGATCGCGGCCACCGCGCCCAGCCCGGCGAGCAGCAGGGGCAGCCGAGGATCCTGCGTGAAGTCGGCCAGCGACCAGGCGAACCGGCGTCGCGGGGCCGCCTCGACGCCACCCCACTCGATCACGGCCGGGGCGTCGGATCGGTCGCCCTGCCGCGGGATCGGAAGCTCCTCGGACATCGGCCACCCTTCCGCCGGTCACGGACCTGGGTCGCATCATGGCACAGCAAACTGGTGGTGATGGGGATCGCAGGGCTGGCGAGCGCGCCGGTCTGTCGCTCGGCGGTCGCCTTTCCGCTAGCGTTTGCCCCATGCCAATCCGTACCGCTTCAGCAGAGTGGCAGGGCAATCTCACCGAGGGCGCGGGCACCGTCCGCACCGGTAAGGGCGGCCTGTCCGGCAACTACTCCTTCAAGTCGCGCTTCGAGGAGGGTGAGGGCACCAACCCCGAGGAGCTCATCGCCGCCGCGCACGCCGGCTGCTTCTCGATGGCGTTCTCCAAGGCGCTTGCCGACGCGGGCTCGACGGCCACCTCGGTCGAGACCACCGCCAAGGTGCACCTGGACAAGACCGACGCCGGCATGACCGTGACCCGGATCGACCTGGAGACGGTCGGCCAGGTCCCGGGGATCGACGACGCCGAGTTCCAGAAGCTCGCCGAGGCCGCCAAGGCCAACTGCCCGATCTCCCGCCTGCTCTCGCCGGGTGCCGAGATCACCCTCAGCGCCCGCCTGGCCGCCTGAGCGAGCCGACCCACACCGTACGTCCACGGAAGGAGCCTCCGCCCGGTCCCGGGTGGTCGCTTCTTCCGTGCATGTACGGATGACTGCCACAGTCGTCCAGCAGCACCGGGTCGTGCGCCGCCGCGTCGGGCACAATAGGCGAGGTGCCGGTGGAGATGAGCCGTGAGCGCTTCGAGGAGTTGGTCGGCGAAGCCCTCGACGAGGTGCCCGAAGAACTGCTCGGCCTGATGAGCAACGTGGTGATCCTGGTCGAGGACGACCCGCCACCGGGCGAGGTCGACCTCCTCGGCCTCTACGAGGGGCATGCGCTCACCGAGCGCGGTTGGGACTATTCCGGCGTGCTGCCCGACCGGATCTTCATCTATCGCCATCCGATCCTGCGGATCTGCGACGACGATGAGGACGTCATCGACGAGGTGGCGGTGACCGTGGTGCACGAGATCGCCCACCACTTCGGCATCGACGACGCGCGGTTGCACGCGCTCGGCTGGGGCTGAGCCGCGCCGCGCGAGCGACGGGCGGTGCTTGCCGAGGTCGCCTACCGTCGGGGCAGCGAACGCGACCCTATTCAGGAGGCCCTTTCATGCGCAGCGAGCTGTTCTCCGCGGAGAATCTGGAGAAGGAGTCCGCGCAGCCCGGCATGCGGTTGCAGAACTCCAAGATGTTGAAGATCGAGCTCAACGGCGAGGCGATGGCCCGGGTCGGGTCGATGGTCGCCTACCAGGGGAATGTGCAGTTCCAGGCGTTGGGCTCGGGTGGGCTCGGCAAGTTCCTCAAGCAGAAGCTCACCGGCGAGGGCGTGCCGCTGATGAAGGTCTCCGGCCAGGGTGACGTCTTCCTCGCGGAGTTGGCCAAGGACGTGCACATCATCGACCTGGAGCCGGGCGACGCCCTCTCCATCAACGGCTCCAGCGTGCTCGCCTTCGATTCCACCCTCCAGTACGACATCCGGATGGTCGGCGGCGCCGGGATGGCGTCCTCGTCCGGTCTCTTCAACTGCGTGTTCAGCGGCTACGGGCGGATCGCCATCACCACGAAGGGCACCCCGGTCGTGCTCAACGTGGACGCCCCGACGTACGTCGACCCGCAGGCAGCGGTCTGCTGGTCGGCGAACCTCCAGACCGGCTACCACCGGGCCGAGCAGCTCGGCCTCGGCACACTACTCGGTCGCCGCACCGGCGAGTCGTTCACCATGAGCTTCGCCGGTCAGGGCTTCGTGGTGGTGCAGCCGTCCGAGGAGCCGCCGGTCATGGGCAGTGGCCAGCAGCAGCAGGAGGGCGGCCTGCTCGGCGGTCTGCTGAGCTGATGGGGTTACGCGGGTGCTCCCGAGCGTCGGGAGCGCCCGCCCGGTCAGGTCAGCTCACCCGTACGCAGTCGGGTCAGCCAGGCCGCCGCGTCGGCGTAGTCGATGTCGGAGAGGCCCGCCGGCGCGGGCACCGGCCGTTCGCCGGCCGCCTCGGCCCACCGATGCCGGGGGTACGAGCCCAGGAAGCGGACGTCGGCACAGACGCGGCGGAGCCCCTGCAACGCCTCGCCCAGGCGTACGTCGCCCACGTGGCCGGTGCAGTCCAGGAAGAAGACGTAGCGGCCCAGCGCCTCGCCGGTAGGACGGGACTCGATCCGGGTCAGGTTGACCCCACGGACGGCCAACTCCATCAGTACGGACAGCAGCGCGCCGACCCTGTCGTGGGCGATGTAGACCGCGAGCGAGGTGAGGTCGTCTCCGGTCGGTGGCGGTGGTGGCCCGGGGCGGGACACCAGCGCGAACCGGGTCACCGCGTCGGGGTGATCGGCGATCTTGTCGGCGAGGATCGTGAGCCGGTGCCTGGAGGCCCCGATCGGTGCGCAGATCGCCGCGTCGTACTCACCAGTGCCGGCGCCGGCGGCTGCCGCGCCGTTGGAGAGCACGTCGACCACCACGGCGTCGGGCAGGTGGTCGCGTAGCCAGCCGCGGCACTGGGTGGATGCCTGTGGATGGGCTGCCACGGTGCGGATCGAGGAGTGCGCGGTGCCGGGCCTCGTGGCGAGCACGAACTCCACCGACAGGATCACCTCCCGGGTGATCACCAACGGCTCGCCCTCGGCCATCTCGTCGAGCGTGACGCCGACCGCGCCGCCGATCGAGTTTTCGAGTGGCACCAGCGCGGCGTCGGCGTCGCCGGCGCGGACGCTGTCCAGCGCCTCACCGACGCTGCGGGCGGGCGTACGGGTGCCGCGCTCGGCGGCGGGCACGGACCGCAGCGCCTGCTCGGCGAAGGTGCCTTCCGGCCCGAGGTAGACGAAACGTGTCGGCGGTGTTCCCGGCATGCCGACCAGCCTACGCACCCGGTTGGTTGCCCGGGCCGGCGTCGCAGGCGAGGGCGCGGATCCCGGCCGGGCTGGTGGCGCGTACCTCGATGGTGCAGACGTCGGTGCCGGCGGTGACCAACACCGGGGAGCTGGGTTCGCCCCGGGTGACGACCTGGAGTTCCTCGTGCCCGGTCACCGCCAGCACGGTGAACTGCCACTCACCGGCACAGAGCGGCCCGGTGCGGACCTGGACCCGGACGTTCGCCGGCAGCACTCCGGCCCGCCCGCGCAACAGTTGCAGCACCCGCTGCCCGGTCGGCCCGTTGCGGCAGGCGGTGGCGACCAACCCGGCGTCCGGAGTGGGCGTGACCGCACCTGGAGTCGGCGCGGTGGTCGGCGGAGTCGTGGGCGGGGTGCCCGGACCGGACGGCGTGGGGGCCGCGGTGTGGGTGGGCACGCTTGTCGGCTCTCCCAGCCCGGGTGGAGCGCCGCACCCGGCGAGCGAGGCGACGGCGAGCGACGCGAGAGCCATGGGCAGCGCGTGGGCGATGATCCGGGCGGGAGCACGACGGGCTGACCAGCCGCGAGCCGCCGGTAGGGGGTGGTTCGTCGCCCGCGCTGAGGGGGACGCGGGGTGGCGTGGGGTGAACGGCACGGGCCGATCCTCGGGACATCGGAGAGTTCGTCGCGGCCGGGGGTGGCCGAGCCCATCGTAGGGTCAGCGGCCGGGCGGGTGAACCTCAGTCGGTGACGCGGTGTCCGGCGCGCTGGAGCGCCGCGGTGCCCTCGGCCAGCCGGACGGTCGGCACCAGCAGGTAGTCGGTGTCGAACGTGGAGAACGTGACGGCACTGACCCGTGCCTCGGCGAGTGGGTCGACGAGCGCGGCCAGGCCGCCGGTGCCGGCCAACGCCACCGGGGCGGTGACCCGTAGGCAGCGCCAGGTCGTCTCCACGACGGCCTGGGCCGGCGCCCGGTCGGCCGGGCAGATCACGGAGATTCCGTCGGCGGTCCAGCTCACGGTCACCACGTCCGCGCCGCCAAGCCCGCTCGACAGCGCGTACGGCAGGGTGCTGCCGGCGGCCAGCCGGCACACGGCGTATTCCCCCGGCAGCAGGGCGATATCGAGCATGAGGGCACCCTACGGCCTTCCGGCGGACGCTCCCGGGTAACGCCGCGTGCGGCGAACGACATACTCCGCCGCAGGTCAGACCTCGGAGAAGAAGGTGAGTGAGCCGGCGACGGTGCCGTCGGTGAGCACCGGGGTGGCGATCGCGTCGACGGTCGCGTCGGAGCTGTTCGCCGAGGCGGCCTGCACCCGGAGCAGCCCACGGGCGAGTCGGCCTGAGGAGAGCGCCAACAGGGGCGGGATTTTGTCGATCTCGGCTTCGGTCAGCTCGCCCCGGTTGGCGGTGAAGTCGAGCAGGCGCAGCCCGCCGTCGAGCAGCGGTCGCCCGATCAGCCCGTCCGGCTCGCCGAGGCAGAGCAACTCGCAGCCGGCCGTGGAGATCGCCACCACCCGGGTGTCAGCGTCGATCAGCAGACACGGCTCATCGGCCCGGGAGACTGTCGACGACCATGTGCCGACATTGCCGGACTCCGGCTCTGTCGAGGCCCGCGCCGCCGGCACGAACGCTTCCGAGAGCGAAAGTTCGACGTGGGCCACCGCGCCTCCTATGTGCACCGATCGACTGTCCACGCTAGCGGGTCGCCGACGGAATCACCGAGCGCACCGGGTCACCGGACCGCGCAGCGTGAACCGAGGCGGCCGGTGACGGCGCGGGACCGGTGAGGTGAACGGGGGGACCGGAGCCGCGTGGCGTCGCCGGTGACGTTACCGGCGGTGGGCCGGCTTGTCAGCGGCCGTTCGGCCCTCGTCGTACCACCGGTAGTCGGCGGTTGGACGGTACGTGCCGTTCAGCCAGGTGCCGGGGTGCTGTGCGACCCGGGACAGCTTCTCGGCGGTGGCGGGGCTGATCCGGCTGCCGCCGGCCACGAGCAGCCGGTCGAGTTCCCGGTGGGTGGCCATCAGGCAGTCCTTGGGGAGGCCGTAGACGCTGATCACGCCGGAGCCGACGAAGGTCAGCACCGGCGTCACCGGAACAGGCAGCCCCACCGCTTCGGAGAGCGCCTTGCTGGCCCGCTTGGCGTCCCGGCGGGACTCGGCCACGTACGGGGGCCGCTTACCGTTGATCTGCACCACGTCTCCGGCGACGAGCACCCTGGCCCGGCCGTGGTCGGCGATGGTCACGGCGAACAGGCCGCTCGGCCCGATGGCGAGGAACCCGGCCCGGTCGTCCTGACCGTGGTCGAGGACGTCTGTCACGTCGGTGCGCGGCCACTCGATCACGTGCCAGGCCGGCCCGAGGTGGTCGAGTTGGCCCAGCGCCCGTGCGCCGGCCGCTTCGAGGCGGCGGGCACCTCGCTCGGCCCGACGGCGGCGGGCCCATTCGAGCGGTGTCGGACGGACCGGTTCGAGCGCCCCCGGCGCCTCGACGCGGGGGTGTGGCACCGAGACGGGCGGCAGTGCCCGAGCGGACGGTACGGCTCGTCGTGCGGGAAAGACAGTCATCGCGACCTCCGGCAAAAGGTCCCTCGAAGTTATGTCCTCACTACCCTACGTCGTCACCACCCGTGTTCGGCAAGCCGAAGCGCCGGAGTGACTGTGGATGAATGCCATATTCATCCACAGTTCTTTTCTCGGATGCCGCTAAACCCTGCCCTACGCTGCGGGAGTGACCCACTACGTCGACAGTGAAGTCGGGCGGCTCGGCACGGTCCTGCTGCACCGGCCCGGCCCCGAACTGGCCCGGCTCACCCCACGCAACAACGACTCGCTCCTCTTCGACGCGATCCCGTGGGTGGGGCGCGCCCAGGAGGAGCACGACGCGTTCGCCGCCGCCCTGCGCGAGCGCGGCGTCGAAGTGCTCTACCTGGCCACCCTGCTGGCCGAGACGCTCGCCGTCGCGGACGCCCGGGCCGAACTCACCGAGGAGGTGCTGCGCTCCCGGCGGCTCGGCGACACGCTGCGCGCCCGCGTCGCCGACCACCTCTCCTACCTGGACCCCGCAGCCCTGGCCGACGTGCTCACCGCCGGGCTGGCCCATGAGGAGTTACGGATCAGCTCGGAGCGACCGGGCGGACTCGTCTACACGCTGATGGACCGGCACGACTTCGTCATCGACCCGTTGCCGAACCTGCTGTTCACCCGCGACTCGTCGCTGTGGATCGGTGACCGGGTCGGTGTCACAAGCCTGGCCATGCCGGCCCGCCGCCGCGAGACCACCCTGACCGATGCCATCTACCGCCACCACCCCCGGTTCGCCGGCACCGAGTTCGTCTACCGCCCCAGCCTCGAGCACCTGGAGGGCGGGGACGTGCTGCTGCTCGCACCCGGGGTGCTGGCGGTCGGGGTGGGCGAGCGGACGACCCCGGCCGGCGCCGAACGCCTCGGCCGGCAGGTCTTCGCCGCCGGTCTGGCCCACACCATCCTGGTGGTGCCGATCGCCCAGAAGCGGGCCACCATGCACCTGGACACCGTGTGCACGATGGTCGACGTGGACGCCGTCCTGATGTACCCCAACATCGCCAGCACGCTGTCCGCGTACACGGTGATCGCCGGCGCGGACGGCGAGGACCCACGGGTGGACGGGCCGGCGCCGTTCCTGCGGGCCGCCGCCGACGCGATGGACCTCGACCTGCTGCGGGTCATCGACACCGGGCTGGACCCGGTCACCGCGGAACGCGAGCAGTGGGACGACGGCAACAACACCCTCGCGCTGGCCCCCCGGCTCTGCGTCGGTTACGAGCGCAACACCGAGACCAACGCGCAACTGGAGCGGGCCGGCATCGAGGTCATCCCGATCGCCGGCTCGGAGCTGGGCTCCGGTCGGGGCGGACCGCGCTGTATGTCCTGCCCGATCACCCGCGACCCGCTACCCGTCGCCGGCTGAGAACCCGGCCGGGCTGAGAACCCGGCCGGCCTGAGAACCCGGCCGGGCTGAGGACCCGGCCGAGCGGACGGCCCGCGTCAGCGCAGGGTGAGCTGGCGGCCGAGCAGCCCCTGACGGGCCCGACGGCCGGCGGCGTCGAGTGGGTCGGTGGCGGTGAGCGCCTCCGCGTACCGCTTGGCGAACTGCGCCACCGGCTCCTCCCACTCGGCCGCCGGGGTGTCCTCCGGCAGGTCCCACACCGGCACGAGTCGACCGTGGGCGCGGAACATGCCGGCGAACTTGGTCTGCTCGCCGAGCGTCAACGTGCCGGCCGCGCCGAGTCGGGCAAGCGCGTCCAGGGCGGCGTCCTCGTCCTCCGGCAGCACCCAGCGCACGTGGGCCTTCTCCGGCACCTGGCACCAGTACGCGGCCTTCGCCGCGCTGAGCCGGACCGTCGGGTAGATGGCCGCGTTCGCCCGCTCCAGAGACGCCTGGACGGTCCCATCGTCGGCGGCCCCGGGGTCGAGCCAGAAGTCGAAACCGTCGTGCATGGTGATGTCCAGTGGGCCGTCCACGAGGATGTCCTGCAGACGGGGTCCGGGACCGGGCAGCGGCGGCACGGCCACCTGACCGCCGGGCTCGGTGCGCAGCGCGCTGAGCAACGCGTCGGCCAGGTCCCGGGAGACGTCCCCGGACTGCTGGTGACGCTGGAGACCGATGAGCACACGGCCGTCCGGCTTGGTGATCGCCGGGGCGGCCATCGGCAGCACGGTGGCGAGCGTCGCCGTCCGGTCACCGAACTCCTCGACCAGGGCGGGCGCCAGCCGCAGCGGGGCGGAGGCGGCGGGCACCAACTCGCGCAACGCGATCCACTCGGACTCGTCGACCAGCCCGTCGAACGGACGCGGCACGAAGACGTCCCGAACCTTGTCGCGGCGGGGGGTGGTGTCGGCGGCGGTGCGCTGGCTCTTTCGACGCTTACTCACGGCGTCACAGCCTAGAGCCCTCGGCGGCTCGCCGTGGCCGGGACCCGCCCGGCCCGTGCCTCAGCCCGCCGGCACCAGGGCGGGTCGGGGTGTCGGCACCGGGTCGAACTCCGCCCAGACGCGCTGGCCCATGCCGTCCTGTTCGACGCCCCACCGGGTGGCCAGGCCGGCCACGATGTGCAGGCCCCGCCCGTCCGCCGCGTCCGGGCTCGCCGTCCGGAGTCGTGGCCCGGTGCTCGCGCCGCCGCCGTCGGTGACCCGCAACTGGATCAGTGCGCCCTCGGCCGAGGGTCGGAGCCGCCAGGCAACCCGGATCACACCGCCGGGCAGCGGTCTGGCGTGCCGCACCGCGTTGCCCACCAGCTCCGCGAGGACCGCGATCAGGTCCGCGAGGAGCATCGGGGGTACGACGTCCGCCAACTCGGCGGCGAGCCGGTGTCGGGCCAGCCGTGCCCCGCCGGGGTGGTGGGGAACCACCACGCACCAGGCTCGATCCCTCGCTGCCGCTGCCACCGTCGCCTCCACGTCGCGCCACCCTTGGTCAACCGCGTGGTAGCCGCACCTCTGCGACCGTACCGCCGCCGGTCCTCGGACGTAGGGATACCCATCCATTCTGTTGTTCAACGATCCGGCGGACGAGATAGAGGCCGAGCCCCGCCCCCGGGTAGCCGCGACGGTCGCCGGACTCGCCCTGCCAGAACCTGTCGAACGCCCGTTCCACATGCTCGGGTCGGATGCCGATGCCCTGGTCGCTGACCCGGAACGTCACCAGTTGACCGTCGACCGAGGCGGTGATCTCGATGGGAGAGTCAGGTGCCGAGTACTTACCGGCGTTCGTCGTCAACTCGGTGAGCACGGTGGCCAGGCTGGGCCGGTGACCGAGCGCCTTGGGCAGGTCACCGGGGAGACGGAGCAGCAGCCGGCGGCGCAACTCCGCTGGCAGGTCCACGACGGCGGAGCGCAGCGCCTCGCCGAGGTCGAACGGGGTGGGAGGGTCGTCGCCCGGCCCCACCTCGGCCGCCGAGCTGAGGAGACGGTCGACCAACCGGGCCAGCTCGTTGGCGCGTTGCCCGATCACCCGGGCCGCCTGCCGCCGGTCGACGTCGGTAAGCGACTCCCAGTGGTCGGTGAGGGTGTCCGCGTACCCCTTGATGACGGTGACCGGGGTGCGCAGCTCGTGGCTGGTCACCGCGACGAACAGCTCCCGGTCGTGGTCGCGGCGCTGCTGGTCGGTGATGTCGCGGAAGGTGACCACCCGCAGCGTGCCCGGGCCGGGCAGATCGCCGGAGATGATCCGCAGCCAGCGGCCGTCCGGCATCCGGTGGTCCCGAACCTGGCCGGCGGGCGGCAGCGGGAACGGCAGCGGACGGCTCAGCGCCTGCTCGACCGGCCGGCCGGTGACCTGGGCGGCGGCCGGGTTCCAGAGCCGGACGCGCCCGTCCCGGTCGACGACGGCGAGCCCGTCGGCGAGGGCCGCCACCACCGGGCCGTCGCCGTGCACCGGCAGGCCACCCTGGTCGCCGTACATGTGCCCGATGCAGGACGCAAGGTAGGCGACCACCCCCTGCGGCTCGTCGCCAGGCTCGTCGTCGCCCGGATAGAGCGCGTGCAGGCTGCCGACGGTGTGACCGCCGATCTCGGCCCGGGAGACCACCATCCAGCGCAGGCCGCTGCCGGCAAGGGCGCCGGCCAGCTTGCCGTTGAGGTCGGCCACCCGTACGTGGCTCGACCTCGGCCCGGCGAGCAGACAGACGGTGTCCGGGTCGTCGGCCGCCAACGGTCGACCGAGCGCCCACTCCGCCGCGCCGGTCGCGGCGATCACACGACCGCCGGTCGGACCGAACTCGACGAACGCCATCCCGGTCGCGCCGAGCGCCGGCTGGGCCACCCGGAGTAGCTGGGTGAGGACCGGCAGGCCCGCGTCCCCAGAGTTGATCATCTCGATCACGACGGTGTGGCCGGCGAGGAGAGCGGGGAAGTCGATACGCTCCGGCATGTGCCGAGTCTGCCCCGCCGACCCGGTTTTGGGCACCCCCGCCCGGTCGATCAGCGCTCCAGCCGGGCGAGGGCGTAGGCCGGCCGGTCGGTGATGATCCCGTCCACGCCCGCGGCCAGCACCAACTCCAGGTCGGTCGGTTCGTTGACAGTCCAGACGTACACCTGGTTGCCGGCCGCGCGCAGTGCGGGCAGCAACTGCGGGCGGGCCCGGACCAGGCCGATGCCCGGCCCGGCGATCCGGGTGCCGAACGGCAGTCGACCCAGCCGCAACCAGCGCGGCAACACCTCGAGCAACAGCACCGTGGGCAGCGTCGGAGCCAACTCCCGCACCCGGCGGACGGCCAGCGGGGAGAACGACATGACGGTGACCTGCACCGGGTCGTCCGGCGCCGGGTCGGCCAGCCCGTAGCGGCGCAGGAGGTCGACAAGTCGCCGTTCCACGTTCGAGCCGTAACGGGACGGGTGCTTCGTCTCGACGAGCAGCCGGACCGGCCGGCCGGCGGCGAGCACCGCGTCCAGCAGCCGGGCCAGGGTCAGCAGCCGGGTGTGCGACTCGTCCGGCGGCAGGTCGCCGTCCGGCGCGCTGCCCGGGTGCCACGAGCCGAAGTCCAGGGCGTCCAGCTCGGCGAGCGTACGCGCGCTGACCAGACCACGACCGTTGCTGGTGCGATCGAGTCGTCGGTCGTGCACACAGACCAGATGCCCGTCCCGGGTCAGCCGGACGTCGCACTCCAGGCCGTCGGCGCCCTCGTCGAGGGCGCGCAGGTACGCGGCGAGAGTGTGCTCGGGTAGGTCGAACGAGGCGCCTCGGTGCGCGAAGACCAGTGGCCCGCCCATTCCGCCGGCCTCAGATGACCTGGCCGGGCTGCCCGTTCGCGTCGACCACGGGTCGGCCGACCGCGGCCCACTGACGCATTCCGCCGTCGGCGTTGCGCACCTGCTCCCAGCCGTTGTTGATCAGGTAGGCGACGACCTGGGCGGACCGCCCGCCGGACCGGCAGACGACCGCCACCTCCCGGTCGGTGGGCACCTCGGCCAGCCGCGCCGGCAACTCCATCATCGGCAGGTGGTGGGCGGTGGGCGCGTGGCCGGCCGCCCACTCGTCGTCCTCCCGCACATCCAGCAGGTAGGTCTCGTCGGCGATCTCGGTCACGGGCACGGTGGGAACCTGGGGTCCGAACACAGGAAGCAACACTAGATCCTCGTGGCCCGGTTCGGCACCGACCGGGCCGTCGGCACTGTCACAACCGGGTCACCCAGCGGGGGTTGGCCTGCGCCCACGCCGGCACCCGGGTGCCGCGAAGCGCCTCGAAGAGCCCGTCGCCCCCGTTGTCCAGCACCACGTACGACACCTCGTCGATGGTCTGCGGCGAGGAGGGCACCTGGACGCCGCGCATCCCGTCGGGCGGCAGCGCGCGGAGCGCGAGGAGCAGGTCCTCCAGGGGTACGCCGTTGGTGTCGACTGTCAACGAGCCGCCGACCGCCCGGAGCACCTGATCCAGTTTGACGGGGTTGCTCCGCAGGTCCGCCCTGCCGGCGCTGTCCAGCATCGCCCGGAGCAACTGCTGCTGGTGGTGCTGCCGGTCGTAGTCACCGCCGGGCAGGTCGTAGCGCTGTCGGACGTAGTCCAACGCCTGTGCACCGTCCATCTGGTGGCAGCCGGTGGAGAAGACCCGGTTGGTGTGGATCGAGCGGACCTCGGTGTCGACGCACATCTCCACCCCGCCGAGCAGGTCGATGACCTTCTGGAAGCCGGAGAAGTCGACAAGCGCGGCACCGTCGAACCGGATTCCGGTGAGCCGGTGCAGGGTTGCGGAGAGCAGTTGGGCGCCGGCCTGCCCGCCGCCGCCGTGCTCGTACGCCGCATTGATCTTGTCTTGTCCACCGCCGAAGCCGTTGGCGGGTGGGATGGCGACCAGCAGGTCCCGGGGGATGGAGACCAGGTACGCCTCCCGCTGCCCGGCGGGGACGTGCACGATGAGGATGGTGTCGGAGCGTTGGTCCGGGCCGCTGTCGCCCGGACGCCGGTCGGAGCCGACCAGGAGGTAGTTGAGCGGCCCGTCCAGGTCGGTGCGGTCGGTGCGGGCTTCGGGGTCGAGCAGTTGCTCCTTGGTCACCGTGCGGTCGTAGCGGTGGCTGAGCATCTTGAGCCCGGCCGCGGCGAGGCCGGCCAGCAGGACGAGGGTGAGGCCGACGCCGAGCAGGATCCGCGGCCCACGGGCGCGGGGTGACCGGGCGGACGGAGCCGCTCCGGCTCGGCCCGCTGCGTTCCGTCCCCACCTGGACGTGACCGCCTCCCCGCAGCCGATGCGTGAAACCTGCTCACTTAAGGCTACGTGCGGTGACGAGGTCGTCGCTTGGTTTCCGCGACTCCCGGCCCTACTTGCGGGTGGAGATCACCTCGGGGTGGGTGAAGACGAACTCGGCGAGCTTGTCCTGCTTGACCGCACGGAACATCGCCATCGTCTCTTCGTTCAGGCCCTCGGTGTTGTTGGTGTTGGCGTTGAACGTGCCGTTGTTGGTCTTCAGCATGGTCAGCTCGTTGCCGGTGACCCCACGCATGGTGAAGATGAAGTCCTCGATCGGCACGCCGCCGGTGTCCAGCACGAACGCCTTGCCCGCAGCCTTGATCAGGTTGTTCATCTTGGCCGGGTTGGACAACATCCCGCCCTCGGTGGCCTTCTTGGCCATCGCCTTGATCAGCTGCTGCTGGTTGGCCTGCCGGTCGTAGTCGCCGTTCTTGAGGGTCTTGCGCTGGCGGGAGTAGTCGAGCGCGGCCCAACCCTCCATCTCCTGGCAACCCTTCTTGTGCACCACCGGGGTCCGCTGCTTGCCGGTCTTCTTGGCGTCCGCGTTCCACATCGGCTTGCCGTCGACGTACGACATGTGCAGCGACTTGACCTCCTGGCTGACACAGATCCGCACCGTGCCCAGGGCGTCGATGACGCTTTTGAAGCCACCGAAGTTGATGATCGCCGCGCCGTCGAAGCTGACCCCGGTGAGACGCTTGATCGTCTGGGCCATCAGCTGGGCGCCGCCCTCCCAGCCGCCACCGTTCGCGGCACCGGCCTGGAACGCGGCGTTGATCTTCCCGGAGCCGCCGCCGTAGCCGCTCTTCTTGAACGGCGGGATCTGCGCCTCGGTGTCCCGGGGAATCGAGATCAGGTACGCCTGGTCGTGCGTGGCCGGGATGTGCAGGATGATGATGCTGTCCGAGCGGACGTCGTCGGCGGCCCAGCGCTCCCGCGCGTCCACGCCGAGCAGCAGCATGTCGATCGGGCCGTCCAGGCTCGCACCGCCCTCGGCGTCGGACTTGCCGGCCTCACCCAGCAGGTTGCCCTTGGCGATGCCGCCGGTCGCCTGCCCGATCAGCGCCTTGCTGCCGACGATCGCCACGCCGCTGCTCAGCATCAGCACGGCACCGAAGACCACAGTCAGCCTGGCCCAGAGCGGGTCCTTGCGCTTGGTCCGCTTCTTCGACCCACCGCCACCCGGGCGGTCGCCACCGCCACCACCGCTGCCGCCGGGCGGTCGTGCGCCCGGCCCGCCCCCCGAGGGGCGTGCCTGCGCTGGTATGGACGCGGCGACTCGGCCGCTGGGGGCGGCGGACCCGGGGGAGGAAGGGCGACGACTGGCCTGAACCGGCATGCGTGCTCCAGCTCGTGATCAGGAGGGGGCGGCACCACTGTACGTACATCAAATCGACTTGGCGAGTTCATCTCAGGTCAATCCGGACGTCGAGTTTTGCAGACTCAGTCGATCGTCGCCGTTCGATGATCCGAACGGCTGGTGCCGTCAGGCCGCGATCACCCACCGTCGTTGCTCTTCGGCGGGTTGGCCTTGACCCAGTCGGCCATCGTGTCCGCGGCCATGGCCTTGTACATCGCGAGGGCCTTCTCCCGGTCCGATACCACCACCGACTCGCCGTTGATCGTGTCGCTGCCCGAGTTCGGGCTGGTCACGAAGGTGAGGTTCTGGCCGCGCAGGTTGCGGAACTGCAGCGCCATGTCTGTAACCGAGAAACTCTGGTCGACGGTTACGGCTGCGGTCACCGACTTGAGGAAATCGTTGAGCTTCTTCGGGTTCGCAAGCGTGCCGGTGCTTGCCGCCTTGTCCATCAGTGCCCGGAGGAACTCCTGCTGGTGCCGCATCCGGGCGAAGTCCCCGTCCGGGAACTGCTTGCGCTGCCGGATCCAGTCCAGTGCCTCGGCGCCATCCATGTGGTTGGTGCCCTTGGTAAACGTCCGGTACGGCTTGTGGATCGAGGTGATGGTCCGCTCCACCTTCAGGTCCACCCCGCCGAGGGCGTCGGTGACCTCCTTGAAACCGCCGAAGTCGATCGCCATCACGTGGTCGATCCGAACGTCGGTGAAGCACTCCACGGTGCGTACCGCAAGCGGCAGCCCACCGAACGCGAACGCTGCGTTGATCTTCGCGCGGGAACCGGAGCCGCAGTCCGCGCCGGCGCTCTCCGGGATCGGCACGTACAGGTCCCGGGGGATGGAGACCAGATAGGCCTCCTGGTGGTCGGCCGGGATGTGCATGACGATGATCGTGTCGGCGCGCCACTGGCTCTTGGTGTCGACAGGCGCGTCCGGGTCCCGTGAATCGCTGCCGACCAGCAGGATGTTCAGCGCGCCGTCGACGGTCTTGGCGGGCCGACCGCCGGTGATCTCCGCGAACGGGTCGGTGCGGGCCAGGTCACTGTTCAGGTTGCGGGCGTACAGCCAGGCCCCGACGCTGCCGAGCAGCGCCAGCACCAGCACCGCGACCCCCGCAACGAGCGCGATCCGGCCCCAGCGCGGGCGCGGGCCGCGCCGCCCCGGCCCACCGGCACCACCCGGGCCGCTAGGCCCCGAAGGCCCCGCCGGGCCGCCGGAGCGAGGCTCTTCCTCGTCGTACGACGGGTAGAAGCGCGCCTCGGTCGGACGGGCACGCCCGGAGGCGCCCCGGTCGGGGCCGGGCACCGACGCGCGCCCGGCGCTGCGGTGCAGGTACGGATGCGGGACGCCGGCAGACGAGGTCGCGGACATGTAACTCAGGGTACGTAGCGAGAGCCACTGCCGCCTTCAGGCGACACCCAGCGGCAGGCGGTACGCGAAGATCCGGTTACCCTAGCCGCGTCCGGAAGTACTCGATCGTGCGTCGCAGGCCGTCTTCGGGCGCTACCGACGGCTGGTATCCCAGCAGTTCGCGGGCGAGCGTGAGATCCGGGCGGCGCATCTCCGGGTCGTCCGAGCTGCGGGTGACATAGGTCACCTTCGAGGTGCTGTCGGAGAGCGACACGATCAATTCGGCGAGTTGCCGCATGGTCAGCTCGTGCTCGGTGCCGCAGTTGACCGGGCCCGTCTCGGTCGAGTCGAGCAGCAGCAGGATGCCGCGCACCAGATCCTCGACGAAGCAGATGGACCGGGTCTGGTTGCCCGTGCCGTGCACGGTGATCGGCTCACCGCGCAGCGCCTGCGAGATGAAGGTGGGGATGGCGCGGCCGTCGTCGGGGCGCATCCGCGGGCCGTACGTGTTGAAGATCCGGACGATCGCCGCGTCGAGCCCGCGGTAGCGGTGGTACGCCATCGTCGCGGCCTCGGAGAAGCGCTTCGCCTCGTCGTAGACGCTGCGGACCCCGATCGGGTTGACGTTGCCCCAGTAGGTCTCCCGCTGCGGGTGCTCCTTCGGGTCCCCGTACGCCTCGGAGGTGGAGGCCATCAGGAACCGGGCGCCGTCGGCGACCGCGCGCTCCAGCAGGTGCAGGGTGCCGACCGAGCCGACCCGGAGGATCTCCACCGGCAGTTGGGCGAAGTCGGTGGGGCTGGCCGGAGAGGCCATGTGCAGGATCGCGTCGAACCGCTCGGCGAGTGCCGGGTGGTGGGTGGGCAGGCCATCGGAGATGTCCGCCTCGACGAGGGTGAAGGTCGGCTGGTCCAGCAGGTGCGCGACGTTCTCCTTGGAGCCGGTCACGAAGTTGTCCAGCGCGACCACCGTGCAACCCCGGGCGATCAGGACGTCCACCAGGTGCGACGGGACGAAGCCGGCTCCGCCGGTGACGAGGACGCGGTGACCGGGACCGAAGCGCTCAGCAACCTTCATACCGGCCAGCCTACCGAGCCGCCCCGGACGCGGTCGGGCCCCCGCTGACGCGTGGCGTCGGCGGGGGCCCGGGTGTCGCGTCAGTGGGCGCCCGCGCCGGTGAGGGCGCGCACCTCCAGCTCCGCGTACTTGTCCTCGTCGTGCTCCTTGGAGATGACAGTGCCGATCCATCCGCAGAGGAAACCGAACGGGATGGAGAGGATGCCCGGGTTGGACAGCGGGAACCACTGCCAGTCGTGGTCCGGGAACATCGAGGTCGCCGCACCGGAGACCACCGGCGAGAAGAACACGAGCACCACGGCCGACAGCAGACCGCCGTAGATCGCCCACACCGCTCCGGAGGTGTTGAACCGCTTCCAGAAGAGGCTGTAGAGGATCGCCGGCAGGTTGCCCGAGGCGGCGACCGCGAAGGCCAGCGCCACCAGGAACGCCACGTTGAGGTTCTGCGCGTAGATCGACAGGGCGATCGACACCGCGCCGATCACCAGGGCGGAGATCCGGGCGACCCGCACCTCCTGCCGCTCCGACGCCTCACCCTTCTTCAGCACGTTGGCGTAGAAGTCGTGGGCCAGGCTCGACGACGACGCGAGCGTCAACCCGGCGACCACCGCGAGGATGGTGGCGAAGGCGACCGCCGCGATGATCGCCAGCAGGGCTGCCCCGCCCAGTTCGCCGCCGAAGAAGCTGATCCCGAGCGCTTCGGCCAACTGCGGCGCGGCCGTGTTGCCGGCCTTGTCCTGCGCGGTGATCGCCTGGCTGCCGACAAGCGCCGCCGCACCGAAGCCGAGGGCCAGGGTGAGCAGGTAGAAGGTGCCGATGATGCCGATCGCCCAGAGCACGCTCTTCCGGGCCGCCTTCGCGGTCGGCACCGTGTAGAAGCGGATCAGGATGTGCGGCAGGCCGGCGGTGCCGAGCACCAGGGCGATACCCAGGGACAGCAGGTCCACCTTGTTGTAGAAGGTCTGCGTCGAGTTGCCGGCGACCTCGACCCCGTACCGCAACCCGGGTTCGAGGAACGCGCTGCCCTTGCCGGAGGCCGCGGCCGCCTGGCCCAGCAGCTCCGACAGGTTGAAGTTGAACTTCGCCAGCACCAGGATCGTCATCAGCAGCGCGCCGCCCATGAGCAGGAACGCCTTGACGATCTGCACGTAGGTGGTGCCCTTCATGCCACCCACGGTCACGTAGATGATCATCAGGGTGCCGACCAGGATGATGGTGGCCACCTTGGCGGTGGCAGCGTCCATGCCGAGGAAGGTCGTCCCCGGCCGGATCCCGAGCAGCAGCGCGACAAGCGCGCCGGCGCCCACCATCTGGGCGAGCAGGTAGAAGATCGACACCGTGATGGTGGAGACCGCCGCCGCCGTACGCACCGGACGCTGCCGCATCCGGAAGGCGAGCACGTCCGCCATCGTGTACCGGCCCGAGTTCCGCAGCAGCTCCGCGACCAGCAGCAGGGCCACCAGCCAGGCGACCAGGAAGCCGATCGAGTAGAGGAAGCCGTCGTAGCCGTACAGCGCGATGATGCCGGCGATGCCGAGGAACGAGGCGGCCGACATGTAGTCGCCGCCGATCGCCATGCCGTTCTGGAAGCCGGAGAAGGACCGGCCGCCCGCGTAGAAGTCGGTCGCCGTCTTGGTCTGCCGGCTGGCCCAGATGGTGATGCCCAGCGTCACCGCGACGAAGACCAGGAAGAGCGTGATGGTCAGGTTGCGGGCGGTGTGGTTACCCGCCTCCGCCGCGAGGAACGTCTCAACCGCGTGGACCTTGCTCATGGGTCACCTCCCCGATCTCGGCGCGGATCCGGTCCGCGATGGGGTCGATCTTCCGGTCCGCGTACCGGGAGTAGAGCCAGGCGATCAGGAACGTGGAGACGAACTGGAGCAGGCCGAAGACCAGCGCGACGTTGATGTTGCTGCCGAACAGCTTCGTGCCCATGAAGTCCCGGGCGTACGCGGAGAGAATGACGTAGAGCGCATACCACAGGAAGAACGCGACGGTCATCGGGAAGACGAAGCCGCGCAGCGCACGCCGCAGCCCGGCGAACTCGTCCGACCGTTGTACGGCCAGGTACTTGTCCGACTGGGGAGCGGCCGGAGCGGGTGTGTCCGTGGACATCTGTGGATCACCACCTTCACAGGCGTCAGAGGAGTTTCGCGCACCGTAGAGAGCGCACTCCCCGGCAGGGAAGGCTGAGATCGACGCCGGTCGGCGAGTGCGCCGAGCGGTTGGCTGGCTGCGCCAAGTGACTCAGGTCACTGCGGTGATCGGTCAGGCTGGCAGTTCGTGGTAGCGACCGCGGTAGTGCAGCAGCGGGGCGGCCTCCTCGGCCAGGTCGACGGCCTCGATGGTGGCCTCGACAAGCAGACCCCAGCCGTACTCCCGGGCGGTGTCGAGCCGGCACCCGGCCCAGCCGCCAGCGTCCGCGGGGACCGGCCCGTACGGCGTCTCGACCCAGGCGCCGGTGGCGAAGAGCCCGCCCGGGGCGGGGAAGAGGCCGGCGAACCGGTCGGCGAGTTGCCGGTGTGGCGGGCCGAGCGGCGTGACCGCGAAACGCCCAGCCTCCTCGACGGCGGCCCACAGGTCGGACTCCGGGTCGATCAGCCCGAGCAGCCGGTCCGGCTCCCCCTCGGCCACCAGGGTGGACGAGACGGTCAGCCCGTCCGGACCGGGCGCCGTCCAGAGGGTCACCGGCGCGGCGAGGCGACCGCGCAGCCGGCGTACCGGCGACCGCTGCCCGGTCGGCACCGCGAACGGATCGGTGTGGTGGATCTCGGCACCCGGCTCATGATTCACGTGAAACATTGTGCCGCCCCGGGCCCTCGCCCAGCCAAGGAAGCGCTCGTGCAGGTCGGTGGGACGCCCGTTGAGCCGGGCGAGCTGATCGCCGGCCTCCGCCATGAGGGCACCCAGGTAGACCAGGAGCCCCACCCGGTCGCCCCGGTACTCGGCCAGCAGCGCCAACCGCGCCGGCTGACACGGCCAGAGCGCGCCACAGCCGCGGCACCGCCAGAGCGGTCGCATCGGCAGGTGCGGCCGGCTCACCGGTGACGCCTAACGCCCCACGCGACGATCCGCGCAACTTCCCGGATGTTGCTGCCTCCGGCGCCCGGGAGGCACCAACAACAGTGATGTTGCGCGGATCTTGGCGACGAGCATCCGTTCACCGCCGGCCGCCGTTCGCGCGCCAGGTCTGCGCCGGAGTCAGCCAACCGGCCCGGCCCGGTCTCGGCAAAGCCACCGTCGGCCCGACCGCCCAGGCAGGCGGCCGATCCGTCGCGTCCGGCGACCTCTCCGCGCCCGGCACCGCCGCCGGTGCCGCCGGCTTCCTCTTCCGGTACGACCACAGCGCCCCGTTTCTGTTCCGGATGAACCCGAACATGGCTGACCTCCTCCCAGTCCACGAGGGCCGCCCCGATCGGGGGGATGACCGGGGCGGCCCGAACGCAGGACCCAGTCGCCGGGACGTCGCCTCCACCGGCCGGGCCGCGTGTCCTCCACCCTGGACGGAAAGGCGCGGACACGGGAGGATGCCAGGGCTTACTACGCAGCGCGGTCGCGTACTTACCGGAGAGGTAAGGATGAACGTCGAGATGTGGGTACGGGCGCTGAAGGCCGCCCGAGCCGGTGCCGAAGTGTCCCAGGAGGCGTTGGCGACGCTCATCAAGTGGAGTCCGTCCACCGTCGCGGCCATCGAGACCAGCCGACGCCGGCCGACAATGGAATTCGCGGTCGCCGCCGACGAGGCCCTCGCCACCGGCGGCCTCCTCGCCGAACTGTTGAGGGCGGCCGATCGGCAGCGACTGCCGACGTGGTTCGTTCCATGGCGCAACTATGAGGAGCAGGCGATTCGGCTCTGTGAGTTCGAGCCATGCCTCATTCCTGGACTCCTGCAAACCGAGAACTATGCCCGAGCGGTCATTTCCGCTGGTGGTTTGAACCCGTCCAAGGTGGTGGACGAGTTGGTCACGGTTCGGATGGATCGACAGCAGTTGTGGCAGCGAGCAGAGTCTCCGCAATGCGTCTTCGTCCTGGACGAGACGGCTCTACGCCGCCCGGTCGGCGGGCCGGCGGTACTGGACGCCCAACTCGGTCGGCTGATGGAGTTTGCCGTCATGCCGAGCGTAAGACTGCACGTCGTTCCGCTCGATGCCGGAGCCCACGTTGGATTGACTGGCGGTTTCTTGCTCGCTGAGCTGCCCGATGGTGAACGGGTCACGTATGTCGAGGACGTGGCTCGTGGACACGTCATCGACGACCCAGACGTTGTGCGTCTGATTGGTAGTAAATGGGATAGCCTGCTCGGCGAAGCACTCTCCACAGGCGCCTCGATGGATCTGATCCGGAAGCTGAAGGTGACGCCATGACCGTTCCCCAACCCCGCTGGCGGACGTCGACCAGGTCCGGCGACACGGGCGGTGCCTGCGTCGAGGTGGCGGACAACCTGCCCGGTGTCGTGCTGGTCCGGGACAGCAAGGATCGCTCGGGCCCGGTCCTCACCTTCGCTGCGGCCACCTGGCGCGGCTTCGTCGCCGACGCCGCCCAGGCCCAGGGCCGCCGAGCCGGTTAGCGGCGTGGGGTGACCGTGGCCAGCAGCTCCGGCTGGCGTCGGTCCAGTACGTCACCGGCCAGATACGCGCCGAGTAGCGCCGCGCCCAGCCCGTACGCGGCGCCGACCGGAAGGGCCAGCCAGAGCCAGGCGCCACCGAGCAGCGCGGCGGCCACCACCATCGGCACCGCGGCGACCGCCGAGGCGAGCATGGTCAGCAGGGTGAGCAGCCCCTTGGTAAGCCCCGCCCCGCTGTTCATCGCGAACGGGTTGCTCGTCTCCGGCAGTGAGTACGCCCCGAGCACCGAGACGAGGCTGTTCACCGCCAGCCCGGCACCGTAGGTGGCGACCAGGCTGCCGAAGGTGAGCCCGATCCACCCCGGTCGGCTGAGTAGCACCGACAGCACCGCCGACACGAACGCAAGCATCGGCAGCACGTAGAGCGAGAAGGCGGTCATCCGCGCCCGCAACTCCAGCCGACCGGGCACCCCGGCCACCACGTTCGCGGCGTACGCGCTGCCGTCGAAGCCGAACTGGTTGGCCAGGGTGGCGGCGGCTAGTACGCCCACGAGGACCATGGAGATGGTGACCACGACAGGTGAGCTGTCGCTTGCCGCCGTCGTCAACCCTCCGTTCTCCATGGCCGCGAAGTCTCCACCCGTGACGTTGATGAACACGGGCACGAAGATGCCGACCACCGCGATGGTGATCAGGTTGGCCCGGCGACGGGCGTCCCGCCACCAGTACCTCGCCTCCCGGGCGACAAGGGCGCCGAACCGGTCTCGACGCGCCCAGCCGGTGGCCCGGGGGAACAGTTGGGCGACCGCACCTCCGGCGACGCCGCGTCGCACCGGTGCCCTACCGCCGCTGGCCGCACCCACCATCGCCGATTCGAGCGACCGGGACCACCAGGCCAGCAGGGCGCCGAGCGCCACCACCGTGATCAGGAGCTTGACCGGTGCCGCCCACACCCGCCCCTGCGCCACGTCGATGCCGACGGTCCACGGAGCACCGAACGGCGTCCAACCGATCACCGTCCCCACACCGCTCAGCCGGCTCCAGTCCGCCTCCCGCAGCGCGGCGAGGCCGAGGACCTGCAACGGGCCGAGCAGCGCGGCCGTCACCGCCAGCAGCACCGCCGCCAGGTCGCGGACGCGTCGGGACCGCAGCATGGTGGCGAAGGCGCTTGTCACCGCACGGCTCGCGGCCACACACAGCAGCAGCCCGGCGAGCACACCCACGGCGGCGACCAACCCCGCCGACCACCCACCCAACGACCAGGCGGTCAGCACCAGCCCGGACGTCGCGAGGAGCACCGCGAACACCGGCACGCTGACCAGGGCTGCGACGAACAGGCCGGTCACCAACGTGCGCCGAGGCAGCGGCAACAACGCGAACCGGGCCGGGTCCAGTGTCTCGTCCACGCCGAAGAAGACAAGTGGCAGGAGCAGCCAACCGAGCACCAGCAGCCCGCCGCCGGCCGCCGCGACAAGCACCGCGTACCGACCGTTGCCGAACAGGCCCGGCGCGGCGAAGAGGAAGAAACCACTCGCCGCGAACCAGAGCCCGAGCAGCGCGCCGCCGACGAACAGCGCGATCCGCCAACCCTGACCCCGGAAGTTGTTGCCCATCACCCGCAGCTTGAGTCGGACGAAGTGGCGGGCGGACACCGCGCGTACCGGCGCGGCCGGGGTGGCGTCCGCGGTCACTGGGAGAGCCACGACAGCTCCTCGCCGGTCGCGGTGCGCCCGCCGACCACCTCGACGAAGACCTGCTCCAACGAGCGACCGCCACGGACCTCGTCGATGGTCCCGACCCGTTGGATCACGCCCCCGGCCAGAATCGCCACGTGTGAGCAGAGCCGCTCGACGACCTCCATCACGTGACTGGAGAACACCACGGTGCCGCCACCGGCGGCGTAGCGGGTGAGAATGTCCCTGATCAGCGCGGCGGAGACCGGGTCGACCGCCTCGAACGGCTCGTCCAACACCAGCACCCGAGGGCCGTGCAACAGCGCGCAGGCCAGGCCGATCTTCTTCTTCATGCCCGCCGAGTAGTCCACCACGAGCGTCCGACCGGCGTCGCCGAGCGCCAGCACGTCCAGCAGCTCGGCAGCCCGCTGGTCGACCACCGCCGGGTCCATCCCCCGCAACAGCCCGTTGTACGCCAGCAGCTCCGCCCCGGTCAGCCGGTCGAACAGCCGGACCCCGTCGGGCATCACGCCGAGCAGCCGCTTGGCGGCCACCGGGTTCTGCCAGACGTCGTGCCCGAGCACCCAGGCCGAGCCGGCGTCCGGTCGCAACAGCCCGACCGCCATCGACAGCGTGGTGGTCTTGCCGGCGCCGTTCGGGCCGAGCAGGCCATAGAAGGAGCCGGCGGGGACGTCCAGGTCGACGCCGGCCACCGCGATCGTGCCGTCGAACCGCTTGGCCAGGCCACGCAGTGCGAGCGCAGGGTGCTCAACAGTCATGCGCCGACGTTATCCGTCGGTCGCCAGTTGCGCCCTCCGGCGGCAGGTGGACCAACGATCATCCTGGAGTCGTATCGCTCCGCGATCTTGCACTTCCTGCTGCGGCAAAGAGTGCATCTCTACCTATGTCGACAACCGAAAGTGCAAGATCTGTGAAGGTTGCTGTCAAGCGGTGGCTTCGAGGATGCGCCAGATTTGGCGGGCTATGTAGCGTTTGAGGCTGCGGGTGATCT
>NZ_JBSGIV010000065.1:0-37721 GCF_053605225.1 Micromonospora sp. NPDC003944 | reverse complement strand
GCCGTCTGGGCCGCGACCGGCAGCCCCCGCCTGGCCGCACCGGCGCGCGACAAGCGGCGTGCGCACCACGATCACGAGCATGAGGTACGACGACCGAGCGGGTCCGCTCAGCGGCGGAAGGTGAACCAGTTGACGTTGACGAAGTCGTTCGGCTGGCCGCTGGTGAAGGTCAGGTACACGGAGTGCCGGCCGGTCACCGCCGCCACGTTTCCGGGCACCGACCGCCAGCTCTGCCATCCGCCGGTGTTGCCGATCGCGAAGCTGCCGATCGGTGTCGCGGTCGGGCTGTCCAACCGCACCTCGACGAGCCCACTCGCACCGCCACCCGCGCCGGAGGCCACCCGGGCCAGGAAGTCCCGGGGCGAGGCGGAGCCGAACTCGACATTGTCGTAGCGCGCCCAGTCGCCGTTGCGCAGCGCGGCGATGTTCTGCCCGCCCTCCGAGCACGCCTCGACAAGCACCCCGTTCTGCCCGTTGAACGACTCGGCCTGGATCTGCGCGTACGCGTCCCTCGCGCCGCTGGGCGGCGGCGTGGTGGTGGGCGGCCGGGTGGTGCCGCTCCCCCGCTGGTACACCGCCACGTAGTCGACGAGCATCGGTCGACCGGGGACGGTGGCCGCGGTCGGCGTGCCGCTGCCGGCCACGCCGTTCGGGAAGGCACCGCCCATCGCGACGTTGAGCAGCAGGAAGTAGCCCTGGTGCGAGGTCATCTGCGACCAGGCGGACGCACCGACCTGGCTAGACGTGACGGTGTGGTAGAGCTGCCCGTCGACGTACCAGCGCAGTTGTTGCGGGCTGATCGAGGCGTCCCACTCGAACCGGTACGTGTGGAACGCGGACTGGCAGCTCGAACCGGGACAGGCCCGGGACGCGCCGAGGCCGTTGGACTCGTTGCACGGCCCACCCGGCGCGACGCCGCAGTGCAGTACGCCCCAGACCGAGTTGATGCCGTTGACGTTCTCCATCACGTCGAACTCACCGATGCCCGGCCAGTTCTGGTAGTTGCCCCGGTAGGGCGCGCCGAGCGCCCAGAACGCCGGCCAGTAGCCGGCGGCCGCCGCTCCGGTGACGTTCGGCATCTGGATCCGACCCTCGATGGCGAGCACGCCGCCGGAGGGGGCCTTGAAGTTGCTGCGTACGGTCTCGATCCGGGCGGAGGTCCAGCCGCCGCCGCTGTCGCGCAGCGGTGTGATCCGCAGGTTGCCACCGCCGTCGTGGCTGACGTTTGCGGTGCTCGCGGTGTAGTTCTGGATCTCGCCGGTGCCCCAGTTGCCCGGACCGCCGGGATAGCTGTGGCCGGTGTCGATGATCCAGTTGGCGGACGACGGCAGGGTGCCGGCGGCACCGGTGAAGTCGTCGCTCCAGACCGTGCTCCAGCCGGTCGGGGGTGGGGGCACGGCCGCCTGCGCGGTGACGGTGACGCCGGCCAGAACGGTGGTGGTGGCGACGAGCAGGACGGAGGCCAGCCGCCGCCGGCGTCGGGCGAGCGGGGCGGCGAGGGCTGCCGAGGGAGGTGACATGACGATGCCTCTCTGCGGGGGACGGAGTCGAGAGAGCGCTCTCTGAGAGTTGTACGTCCCGTCTTCACATTTGTCAACGTCGATCTATTGAGCCGCTTGCCGAGCCGCCTGCGGTCGGCGGAGCACCGCCTGCTCGATGGCCGACCACACGCTCGTGGTCACCAGATAGATCACTGCGGCGAGCGGCAGCACCAGCGCCACCAGCACCGTCGTGAACGGCAGCAGGGGCAGCAGCCGGCCGAGCGTGGCCGCTCCCGGCCCTTCGGTCGGCGTACCGGCCACGGTGCCCACCGCCGCCGACGCCCGGCGGGCCCGCCGCGACGACCACCAGGCGACCACCAGCAACACCACGAGCAGGATGCCGAAGAGCGGTCCGGCAGCACCGGCCAGCCCGTCGGTGAGATGGTGACCCAGCGGCACCCCGGCGAGTCGCTCGTCAAGCAGCCCGGTGCCGCCCTCGTCGGTGGCGAAGAGCCGGTAGAGCACCAGCAGGAACGGTGCCTGGATCAGCAACGGCAGGCAGCCGGCGATCGGGTTCGCGCCGGCCTCGCGGTACAACGTGAACACCTCGCGTTGAAGCGTCGCCGGGTCGTCGGCGTACCGCTGCTGGAGGTCACGCACCTGCGGGGCGAGCGCCGCGCGGCGCCGCTCGCCGCGGACCTGCGCGACGGTCAGCGGCGAGATCAGCAGGCGGACGGCGACGGTGAAGAGCACGATCGCGGCGGCGGTCGCCACACCGCCGGCAAGTGGTTCGAGCAGATCGGTGAGCCAGGACAACGCGCTGCCGGCAGCGCCGACAGCATCGCGCAGTGGTGCGAAGGCAAGCATGGGAAACCCCTCGGTCCGATTCCGGTGAGGCCCTCCCCCGGGCGGCATCCGCTCAGCAAGGGGGGCCGGTGACGGCGGGATCGGCCGCGCGGCGGCGAGGCGCTACGCGGCCGAGGGGTGCCCGGGCGCGCGGGGACGAGGCCGCCCGGCGGCATCCGGGTCGATCTGGCGGGGCATTCGGCGACCTCGCGAGCGGGCCCGCAGGCCGGCCCACCGTGGCCCGGCACCGGAGGCGCCAGCCCGGCCGTGCACCCGCGCCGCCAGCACCACCGCGAGCAGCACCAGAGCGGTCAACGCGGCGCCCGCGAGCAGGTCGACAGGGCGGCCGGCAAGCAGCGTGAGCTGGGCGAACGTGGACAACCACGCGACCCCGACACAGCTCACCAGCACCGGCACGGGCCCAGCATAGGACCCGCTGTCACCCCGCCCGGCCGAAACCGGCGGCAGCCCTCGGCACGACGTGTCGCCGCCACGTTTCCCGGCATCACCACGTTGGGTAACCAGGCGAGGGACCGACGCGGACGGACCGCGAACGGTAGGAACGGACGGGTGATGTCGATGACCGGTCAGGTGGCGGAGGCGCTCAGCGACAGGGCTGCGGCCACCGGGTTGCTCACCGTGGGTGTCGAGGAGGAGTTCCTGCTCGTCGACCCGCACACCGGGGCCGCGGTCCCGGCCGTGGACCTGGTCATGGAGCAGGTACCGGCCGAACTTCGCGGACAGGTGGAGCGGGAGTTCCAGACCAGTCAGATCGAGATCGGCAGCCCGCCCGGCCTGGAGCTCTCCTCAATCCGGCACTCCCTCAGTGTCCTGCGTCGGGCACTCTCCGACGCCGCCGAGCGGGCCGGCGTACGCCTGCTCGCCATCGGCACCGGCCCGGTGGACGGCCCGGTGCCGCCGGTGGTGGACAAGCCCCGCTTCGACCGGATGATCGAGCGGTTCCGGCTGCTCGTCCCCGGCCCCGGCAACAACGGCATGCACGTGCACGTGGGAGTGCCCGACCCGGACACCGGCGTGCAGGTGCTCAACCACGTACGGCCGTGGCTGCCGATGCTGCACGCGGTGACCACCAACTCGCCGTTCTCCGGTGGTGAGGACACCGGCTACGCCAGTTGGCGCTCGGTGGAGTGGGAGCGCTGGCCGTCGGTGGCACCGACGCCGTTTCTCGAGTCGCACGAGCACTACCAGCGGCTGATCCGTCAGTTGATCTCCAGCGGGGTGATGCTCGACGAGGGAATGCTCTACTGGTACGCCCGCCTGTCGGCGAAGTACCCGACGGTGGAGCTGCGGATCGGCGACGTCTGCCCGTCGGTGGACGACGCGGTGCTCGTCGCCGCGCTGGTCCGGGCGCTCGTGGCCACCGCCATGGCGGATGTCGAGGCCGGCCGGCCGGCGTTGCAGACCGACCACCACCTGCTGGTGGGGGCGCACTGGCGGGCGGCCCACGACGGCCTGGAGGGCGAGGCCGTCGACGTCACCAACGGTGAGTTGCGCCCGGCCTGGGAGCTGTTGGACCGTTTCGTGGAGCGGATGCGGCCGGCGCTGGAGCAGCACGGCGACTGGGCCGAGGTGACCGACCTGCTCGGCGGCCTGCGCCGGCACGGCAGCGGCGCGGCGCGGCAGCGCGCGGTGTTCGAGCGCACCGGCCGGCTCACCGACGTGGTGCAGGACGTCGCACGGCAGACCCGCGGCTGATCACCACGTGACAGGATGAGCCCGTGGCGCAACGGCTGATCGTCATCGGCGGGGACGCCGCCGGAATGTCGGCGGCGTCCCAGGCCCGACGCCGCCGCAAGCGCGACGACCTGGAGATCGTGGTCTTCGAGCGGGGCAACTTCACCTCCTACTCGGCCTGCGGCATCCCGTACTGGATCAGTGGCCTGGTGCCCGGCCCCGAGGCGTTGATCGCCCGCGATCCGGAGACGTTCCGCACCGAGTACGCGATGGACGTCCGGATGCGCCACGAGGTCACGGCAATCGACCTGGAACGCCGCGAGGTCGTGGCCCAGGACCTGACGGGCGGCGGCGAGGTCCGCGAACGCTTCGACGACCTGGTGTACGCCACCGGCGCGGTGCCGGTGAAGCCACCGTGGGCGGTCACCGACGCCGACGGCGTGTTCGGCATGCAGACCCTCGACGACGGTGCGGCGCTGCGCGAGTGGCTGGACGCCGATCCACAGCCACGCCGGGCCGTGGTGGTCGGCGGCGGCTACATCGGCGTCGAGATCGCCGAGGCACTGATCCAACGCGGCCTCTCGGTGACCCTGGTGGAGGCGGGCGAGCAGCCCATGGCCACCGTCGACGCCGAGATGGCCGAACTGGTCGCCGACGCCATGCGCGGTCTCGGCGTCACGATCCGCACCAGCCTGCCGGTGAGCGGCCTGGAACAACGGGACGGCCGGGTGTCCGCCGTGGTCACCGCCGAGGGCCCGATTCCGACCGACGTCGTGGTCCTGGGTCTCGGCGTACGCCCCAACACCGCCCTCGCCGAGGCGGCCGGGCTGCCCCTCGGGCCGACCGGCGCGATCCGGGTCGACCGCCGGATGCGGGTGCCCGGGCTGCCCGGTGTCTGGGCGGCCGGTGACTGCGTGGAGACGCTGCACCGGGTCAGCGGGTTGCCGGTGCACGTGCCGCTCGGCACGCACGCCAACAAGCAGGGCCGGGTCGCCGGAATCAACATCGGCGGCGGGTACGCCACCTTCGCGGGCGTGATCGGCACGGCGGTGACGAAGGTCTGCGACCTGGAGGTGGGCCGGACCGGCCTGCGTGAGCAGGAGGCCACGGCTGCCGGCTTCGAGTTCGTCTCGGTGATCGCCGAGTCGACGAACCGGGCCGGTTACTACCCCGGTGCCCGGCCGATGACGGTCAAGCTGATCGCCGAACGGCCCAGCGGCCGGTTGCTCGGCGCGCAGATCGTCGGTTGGTCCGAGGCGGCCAAACGGATCGACACACTGGCCGTGGCGCTGTGGAACGGCATGACGGTGGACGATATGACGGCACTGGACCTGGGCTACGCTCCGCCGTACGCGCCGGTGTGGGATCCGGTGCTCATCGCCGCCCGAAAAGCGGTCGACGCGCTCGCCGCCCTCGACCGTTGACCCGCGCCCGCCGTGGAGGACCACCCCGTGACCCAGACCCCGATCCGGCCGACCGTACGTCGGCGTCCCACGATGGTCGACGTGGCGCGGCGCGCCGACGTCAGCCTGAAGACGGTCTCCCGGGTCGTCAACGACGAGCCGGTGGGGCAGGAGTTGGTCGGCCGCGTGCTGGCCGCCATCGCCGAGCTGGGCTTCCGGCGCAACGACATCGCCCGTAACCTGCGCTCCCGGCAGCTCAACGCCACCGTCGGGCTGCTGATCGAGGAGATCGCCAACCCGTTCTACGCGACGATCGCAAGCGTCGCCGCCGAGATCGCGGCGGCCCATGGCACCATGCTGATCACCGCCTCTTCCGAGGAGGACGCGGAACGGGAACGCGCCCTGCTCCAGGACTTCACCCAGCGCCGGGTCGACGGTCTGCTCGTGGTGCCGGCGGGCCTCGACCACTCGTTCCTGCGCCGTGAGGTCGAGCTGGGCATGCCTGTGGTGTTCCTGGACCGGCCACCGCAGGGGCTGCAAGCCGACGCCGTGCTGCTGGACAACCGGGGTGGCAGCCAGGCCGGGGTGAGCGCGCTGCTCGACGAGGGGCACCGACGGGTGGGGCTGCTGCTCGGTGCGCCGAGTGTGCCCACCATGCGTGAGCGGCTGGCCGGGGCACGGGCGGCACTCGACGCCGCCGGGGTCGAGCCGGACGAGTCGATGGTCCGCGAGCGGCTGATCGCTCCCGAGGAGGCCGGGCGAGCGGTTGCCGCGTTGCTCGACCTACCCGAGCCGCCCACCGCGTTCTTCTGCGCCAACAACCGGCTCACCGTCGGTGCGCTCCAGGAACTGCACCGGAGGGGCAGCGACGCCGCCCTGGTCGGCTTCGACGACTTCGAACTGGCCCACCTGATGCCCCGACCGCTGACCGTCGTCGCCTACGACACCAGGGAGTTGGCCAAGGTAGCCACCGAACGCCTCTTCCAGAGAATCGCCGGAGACGACACCCCACCCAACACGACAGTCCTCCCCACCAAACTCCTCAAACGCGGCCTAACCTAACCCCAGCCCGGCCCGCCCAGCCCAGCCCGGCCCGGCCCGGCATCGCCCCGCCTGGCCCGTCGATCATGGACTTGTGGTGCCTCGCATATGCCGCAAAGCGGCGTTGAACGCCCACCACAAGTCCATGATCGACCCGTGCCCGTGCCCGTACCCATGCCGGCAGCGGTGCTGGCGGCGGCGCGGGTCAGGTCGCGGTGGCCTGGAGGGCTTCCAGCTCTGCTCGGGTGGGCGGGTTGGCGCCTCGGCGGGCGCAGGTCAACGCGGCCACCGTGGCCGCCTGTCGGAGCACCAGACCCCACTGCGGGCCGGTCACCGTGGCGAGCCGGGCGGCCGGCCGGTCACCGAGCGCGTCGAGGTCGGCAAGCGCGGCGAGCAGGCCGCCGGTGAACGAGTCGCCGGCACCGACGGTGTCGACCACCGTGGTGCGAACCGCTGGCTCCTCGTGCAGCGAGCCGTCGGGCGCGAGCAGCCAGACGCCCTCCCCGCCCCGGGTCACCACGGCGCAGGACACCCCGGCGGTACGCCACTCGGTCATTACGTCGGCCACCGAACGGTCCGGGTAGAGCCAGGCCAGGTCTTCGTCGCTGGCCTTGACCAGGTGCGCGAGGCGGATCTGCCGGCGTACCCGCTCCTGCTCGGCCGCGCGGTCGGTGACGATGCTCGGCCGCAGGTTGAGGTCGATCGAGACGGTGAGCCCGTCCCGCTGGTGTTCCCGGGCGAGCAGGCCCTCCAGCGCCTCCGCGCCGGGCGCCAACGCGAGCGCCAGGGACCCGGTGTGCAGCGCGACCGCCGGTGACCCGGCCAGCTCGGGCAGCTCCTGCGGCGTCCACTGCCAGTCGGCCGCGCCGGCCAGCCGGAACTCGTAGCTGGCCTGCCCGGCGGCGTCCAGGGTGGCCACCGCCACCGACGTGGGCTCCTCGGCACGGACCGCCCACTCCAGGTCCACCCGGTTGGCGCTCAGGTGCTCGACGAGTTGCCGACCGTAGTCGTCGCTGGCCAGCCGGGCCAGCAGTCGTACCGGCTGGTCGAGTCGGGCCAGGGTGACCGCGACGTTGGCCGGGGAGCCACCGGGCACGGCCCGCTGCCCCTCGGCGGTGACGACCAGATCGATGAGTGCCTCACCCGCGACGACGATCACGCGGTCACCTCCCCTTGTGCGAGCGGGCCGGGGCCGCCGAGCCCGTCGGCCGCGCGGGACAGCAGTACCGCCTGGTAGGCGTGGTAGACGTCTGGTCGGCCGTGCCAGACCGTGTCGGCGGGCAGGTTCTGCGCGTCCAACTCGTGCCGCCATCCGGTCCGGTCGACGAGGTTGCGGCGGGCGTACGCCCAGAAGACCCGGTACCAGTCGAGGTAGACCGCGTCTCCGGTGCGGCGGTGCAGGGTGACCGCCGCGCCGATGGCCTCGGCGAGGACCCAGTGCATCCGGGAGCGCACCACCGGCCGGTCGTCCCAGTCGATGGTGTAGACGAAGCCGTCCGCGCCGTCCACAGCCCAGCCCCGACGGACGGCGGCGGCGAACAGGGTACGGGCGTCGGCGAGCAGCCAGTGGGGTGGCTGCGGCAACACCGCCTCCAACTCCAGCAGCAGCCGGGCCCACTCCAGCCAGTGCCCGACGGTGGAGCCGTACGGCCGGAACGGGTCGGCGGGCTGGTCCCGGTTGTAGTCGGGCAGCGGCGTCCAGTCGGTGGTGAAGTGCTCGGGCAGCCGCCAGTCGTGCCGGGCCGCCTCACCGTGCACAAGGTGGGTGGCGATCCGTAGGGCCCGGTCGGCCCAGCTCGCGTCGGCGGTGGCGGCGGTAGCGGCGAGGAACGCCTCGACCATGTGCATGCTGCTGTTGGCGCCCCGGTAGTCCTCGGTGACCGTCCAGTCCCGGTTCCACGACTCCCGGACCGCGCCGGCGTCGTCGTCCCAGAACCTGTCCCGTACGACACCCAGGGCGTCGGCGAGCAACAGGTCCGCGCCGGGGCGTCCGGCGCGTGCGGCGCTCGAGGCGGCGAGCAGCACGAACGCGTGGTCGTAGCCGGCCTTGCGGTCGTTGACGGGTGCTCCCTGCTGGTCCACGGCGCTGAACCAGCCGCCGTGCCGCTCGTCGCGCAGCAGCGTGCTGAGCGCGGCGACTCCGTGGTCGACGAGGGCGGCGGCATCCGGGTCGCCGTTGCGGTGGGCGAGGGCGGCGACGTGGGTCATCCGGCAGGTGATCCAGGTGTGGATCGGTTCGCCGCGATCCGGGGTGCGGTCGTCGGTGAGCCACCAGAAGCCGCCCTCGGGCCGGACCGAGCGGCGGGCGGTGTCGAGCAGCGTCCGGGTCTGGTCGAGGAGGAACTCGTCCAGATCGGGCAGGTCTGGCGACCCTGCGGGAGCGGGGGTCGCTTCGGCGTCGGATCGGGGCACGTCGGTCATTTCAGCTGGTCACCGTCGGGTAGGAAAGGGACATACGGCCAGGATCGGCGGGCGGAGCAGGGCCGCGCCGGAAAACCGCCAACGGGACACCGCGAACCGGGCGCGGCCGGAAGAGGACCATACGACGACCCTTTCCCTTTTGTCCGTTGACATCGTTGTCACGCCTCAACCCTGCTCCGGCAGCCGGCCGACTGTCAATTCCGGCTGCGTCACACCGCCTGAGGACAGTTCGGGTCAGTAGTAGTCGTCGATGGGTTGGCGCGCCTCGTCGAACAGCGCCGGCCCCTCATAGCGGACCGGGGGCAGCGGCGGGGTCGCCGGCTTGACCTCCTCGAACTGCTCGGTCGACAGGGCGTACACCACCCGCCCGAGGCCGGACCACTCGATCGCCGTCGCGCACATCGGGCAGGGTTGGCAACTGGTGAGCATGGTGCTGCCGGCGGCCACCTCGGGGGAGAGTTCCCGAGCCGCCCAGCGGGCCAGCTTCAGCTCCGGATGGGCGCTGATGTCCGCGTCGGAGACCACCGTGTTGTGGTCCTCGACCAGGACGACGCCGTCCGCGTCGACAAGCAGCGAGCCGAACGGCCGTTCGCCGGAAGCCCCGGCGCGGCTGGCGATCGCCACAGCGTGGCGGAGAAACTTCTCGTCGTCGGGGGTCATCGCTCCTCCTGGGATGTGCGGTACGCGGCCACGGCCGCAAGGGTTCGCCAGGCGCGTTCGGGCTGGCGGATCTCGGTCAGGTCACCGTTGAACGGGTCCAGCACGACCGTCTCCGCACCGAGCTCACGAAGCTGGTCGAGGTCCGCGACGATCTGATCGATGGTGCCGACACCGGCGAGCCGGTCCGGGGCGGTGATCGGGTCCCGGGTCTCCTGGAGCGCGATCCGCGGCACCAGTGCGGGCACCTGACGACCCAGCTCGCCGGCGATGTCGGTCAGCCGTCCGACCGCCTCGGCCAGCCGTGCCGGCGTCACCCGCAGCGGGTGCCAGGCGTCACCGAGCAGGACAGCGCGGCGCATGCCGGCCTCACTGTTGCCACCGACCCAGATCGGGATCGCACCCGTGTCGTAGTCCTCGGTGTCACCCCAGGCCGTACGCATGGTGTTCAGGTACTCGTCGGTCAGCGCGCCGCGCTGCCGGAACGGCACGTCGAGCGCCTCGAACTCCTGCCGGGCCCAGCCGACGCCGACACCGAGGACGAGCCGGCCGCCGCTGAGCCGGTTGAGGTTCGCCGCCATCCGGGCGGTGAGCAGCGGGTGCCGGTACGGGACGATGAGAACGGTGGTGCCGAGCCGAACCCGGATGGTCACCCCGGCCAGCCAGGACAGCGTGGTGAACGGTTCGTAGAACGGCGCAGGATACTGCTCGGCCACGTCCGGCGTCACGGCGATGTGATCGGAGACCATCAACAGGTCGAACCCGAGACCCTCCACCGTCTGCGCCCACCGGCGCAGGGCGTCAGGATCGGTGCCCGGGGCGAAGTTCGGTACGTTCACGCCAATCTGCACCCGTCCACGCTAGCCACTGTGGACCGGCGTGGGAACGGCTCAGGAGGGCCAGATGGATCTACCCCAGGGACTCGATTGGGTACGCAGGTCACCCGCCGGTCGCGCCTGGCTGGCCGCACTCCCGACGTGGCTGGCGGAGTGCGCCGAACGCTGGTCGCTGCGGCTCGGCCCGCCCTTCCGGCAGGCGTACGCCTCACTGGCGCTCCCCGCCGACCTGCCCGACGGCGGGGCTGCGGTGCTGAAGCTCCAGTACCCCGACGAGGAGAGCCGACACGAGGCCGACGCCCTGGCCCACTGGGACGGCGACGCGGCGATCCGTCTGCTCGCCCACGACCCCGCGCGGCGCGCCCTGCTGCTCGAACGTTGCCGGCCGGGCACTCCCCTGCACGACCTGCCGCCGGACCAGGCGCTGGACGCGGTGATCGGGCTGCTCCCCCGGCTCTGGCGACCGGCCGGCGCGCCGTTCACCCCGCTGGCTCAGGAGGCCGCCGGCTGGGTCGACCGGATGCCCCGGGCCTGGGAACTGGCCGGTCGACCGTACGAACGGCGGCTGCTCGACGCGGCGCTCGACCTGCTCACCGGCCTGGCGTCGAGCCAGGGTGAGCAGGTGCTCGTCAATCAGGACCTGCACGCCGGCAACATCCTCGCCGCCGACGGGCTCGCCGGCGACCGAGGGCCCTGGCTGGCGATCGACCCGAAGCCGCTGACCGGGGAACGGGCATTCTCGGCCGTACCGATGGTCCGCGGCTCGGAGTTGGGCCACACACCGGCCGCCGTCCGACGCCGACTGGACCGACTCAGCGCCGACCTGGGGTTGGACCGGGACCGGGTCCAAGGCTGGACGATCGGGCACACGCTCGCCTGGAGCGTCGCCGACGGCACCGTCTTCCCGCAGAAGATCGATGTGGTCCGCTGGCTGCTCGACGGCGACTGAGGCCCGGCCGCCCGAGGCGGGTGCCGGGGTGGAGGGCTCAGCCGACCTGACAGGTGCGGCACCAGTAGAGGTTGCGGCCGGCCAGCTCGCCGCGGCTGACCTCGGTGCCGCAGACGTGGCAGGGTGCCCCCGGGCGGCGGTAGACGTACACCTCGCCACCGTGCCGATCGACCCGCGCGGGCCGGCCCATCGCCTCCGGGAGGTGCGCGTCGCGTACCGTGTCGATCCGGCCGTGCGCGACCGCGAGCCGCATCAGCCCGACGAGGTCGGCCCAGAGCGCGTCCCAGCCGGCCCTGGTCAACTGTCGGCCCGGCATCGTGGGTGGAAGCCCGGCCCGGAACAGCGCCTCGGTCACGAAGATCAGGCCGGTGCCGGCCACCACCGACTGGTCCAGCAGCAGCGCGGCGAGCGGGGTGGGGCTGCGGGCGATCCGGGCGTACGCCCGCTCCGGGTCGGCGTCGGCGCGCAACGGGTCCGGCCCGAGGCGCTCCCGCAGCGCGGCCACCTCGGGTGGGGTGAGCAGCTCACAGGCCGTGGGCCCACGCAGGTCGAGCCAGTGCCGGTCGCTGGCCAGCCGCAGTCGCACCTGCCCGACCGGCTCGGGCGGCTCCCCCGGCCCGTCGGTGAACTTGCCGTACAACCCGAGGTGTACGTGCAAAATCAGCTCACCGGCGTAGTGGTGCAGCAGGTGTTTCCCGTACGCCTCGGTGCCTTCCAGCACAGTCCCGGAAAGTCGGGCGGCACCCTCGGCGAAGCGGCCCTGCGGGCTGGCGGCATGGAGCTTGTCCCCGGCGAACAGCTCGGCGTGACGGGCCGCCAAGCGGTGGATGGTGTGTCCCTCTGGCACGGGTGCCAAGCATAGACAGCAGGTAGAGGCAGCCAACGTACGCCACCAACCGCTCACCGCTTCCACCACATTGGTACATGCCGCATACTCTCACCGGTTCCGCCGACGTCTCGGCGGACGACGGGCGGGGGGAGAACGGTCGGATGTCGGTCGGCCACACGACGTACGAGCAGCAGCGGGCCGATCCGGTCGGTCCAGCGCGGACCGCGAAGCCGGCCACGTTCCGCCCAGACGTGCAGGGGTTGCGGGCGGTCGCGGTGCTTGCCGTCATCGCCGACCACCTCGTGCGGTACCCGTCGGGCGGGTTCGTCGGCGTCGACGTCTTCTTCGTCATCTCCGGCTATCTGATCACGTCGCTGCTGCTGCGCGAGCACGATCGCACCGGGACCATCTCGTTCCGGGGCTTCTACGTCCGCCGGATCAAGCGGATCATCCCCGCGTCGGTACTTGTCCTCGTCAGCACCGTCGTCGCGGCGTCCTTCCTGCTCGACGCCGTGCGGTTCGGTCAACTGGTGCGCGACGTGGTCGCCTCATTCTTCTTCATGGCGAACTGGCGGTTCGCCCGCGAAGGCACCGACTACTTCCAGGAGGGGTTGCCGCCGTCGGCGGTGCAGCACTTCTGGTCCCTCGCCGTCGAGGAGCAGTACTACGTCGTCTGGCCCTGGCTGATGCTGGGCATCCTGCTGTTCGGGGTCCGCCGCTTCGCGTGGGGTCTACGTGCACGGCGGCTGGCGGTCGGCACCACGATCGGTGCCATCACCGTCGTCTCGTTCGCATGGGCGATGTGGGAGACCCGTACCGACACGACCGTGGCGTACTTCTCCACGTTCTCCCGCGCCTGGGAACTCGGGGTCGGGGCGCTCGTCGCGGTCCTCGGCAGCGCTCTTGCCATCCGGTCGGTGGCCGGCCGTACGCTGCTCGGCTGGCTCGGCATGGCCGGCATCGTCGCCTCGCTCTTCCTCGTGCCGGCGACGCCCGGCTTCCCGGCGCCGTGGGCGACCCTGCCGGTGCTCGCCACAGCCCTCGTCATCGCCGCCGGTGCTGGGGGTGACCAGCCGTACCTGTGGCCCCTGACCAACCCGGTGAGCCGCTACGTCGGCGACATCTCCTATTCGCTGTACCTCTGGCACTTCCCGGTCGTCGTGCTCCTCGCGGCGCTCATGCCCAGCGACAGCGTGGCCTACTACGTGACCGCAGCGGTGATCATCACCGCACTCTCCGTCGTCGGGTACCACGGCGTGGAAGACCCGCTGCGCAAGGCGACCTGGGGCCGTCGCCCGGCGGCCGGGACGACGCCTGCCGCGTATCCGGCCTCGCGGGCCCCCACCTACAGGGCGCCGCGTCCGCCCCGGCCCGGCGGGCTCACCGCCGTCCTGCGGCCAAGCCTGGTGGCCGCAGCGCTCGTGTTGTCGGTAGCCGTCGCCGCGGCCACGCCGGTCTGGAACACCACGCCGGCGGAGGCAAAGCCGCCCGCTGGTGCCGAACGCTGCCTCGGTGCCGCCGCCCGGGACGCGAGCCTCGGCTGCCCGCCGGTGCAGGGCAACTTCATCCTGCCGGCCTCGGCCGATCTGACGAAGGACACCGCCGGTGCCTTCGACTGCTGGATCGCTGAGCGGGCACCGATGCGCACCTGCACCTACGGTGAGTCCGGCCGGGGCACCACCTCGGTCGCGCTGCTCGGCGACAGCCACGCCGCGATGCTGCTGCCGGGGCTTCGGAGCCAGCTGGCGACGTACGGCTGGAAGCTCGACAGCTACGTCGGCTGGGGCTGCCAATGGATCCGGACCGGCACCGGCAGCACCTGCGACGAGACGATGAAGGACATTCAGCAGCGGCTGGTCACCGGCCCGCGGTACGACATCGTCATCGTCACCGCGGCACGGCACAAGACCGCGCCGGACAAGGACTGGGTGTCGCGGATGTACGCGGAGGCATGGAAGCCAGTCGCCGATCGAGGGACGAAGATCGTTGTCGTGGCCGACAACCCCGGCGTCTCCGAGGCGGCCCTGGAGTGCGTGCGACGGGTCAACTTCTCGGTCCTCGACCACAACTGCGCCACCCCTGTGTCCCGGGCGTACGCCGAGACCGACGCTCTCGTCGCGGCGGCCGCGATGGTGCCCGGCGTCGAACTGGTGGACCTGCGGCCGTACTTCTGCGACTCGACCTCGTGCCCGGCCGTGATCGGCAACGTCATCACTTACCGGGACACAGTCGGGCACATCACCGGGACGTTCAGCCGTACCCTCGGGCCGCACCTCGCCAGGGCGGTCCATGACGCAGCGGCCGCGTGACAGGCCAGGCGACGCAGGCTCCCGGCACGTTGATCGACGCGGGCTCCCGGCACGCTGATCGACGCGGGCTCCCGGCACGTTGATCGACTCGGGTTTCAGGAGACCGGGGTGTCCCGATGAGCGGGACACCCCGGATTCCAGGAAGGCGACTCGGTCGGGGTGGGCGGGACGGTCAGCAGGGGCAGTGCCCCTTGACGCTGCTGACGAAGGCGGCCCAGGTGGCCGGACCGAAGGCCAGCGCCGGGCCGGTCGGGTCCTTGCTGTCCCGTACGCCCACGACGCCGGGCAGGTTGTCGGCCACCTCGACGCAGTCACCGCCACTCCCGCCGCTGCGGGTGCTCTTGCGCCAGGTGGCGCCGGCAAGGTCAGTCATGATGCTCCTCGATGATCGAAGTGATCATTTTCTCTGATTCTGCCTCACCTGACGCGAGCGCTTCCAGGTCCGACCACACATGCTCGTAGGCGGCCACCTCGGCCGGCTTGTCCAGGTACAGCGCTCCGGTGATGTTCTCGACGTAGACGGTGGTCGGCTCGGTCGACGCCCTCCCGAACGCCTGCGGGAAGTCCAGCAGGACGAAGGTGCCACTCTCGCTGGCCAACGGTGGACCTGCGGCGAGCGGCAACACCCGCAGACTCACGTTCGGCAGGGTGGCCACGTCGAGCAGGTGCCGCAACTGCTGGACCATCGCCCGTCGGTCGGGGATCGTGCGCCGCAGCACCGCCTCGCTCAGCACGACCCGCAGGGTGGGCGCGGTGGGCAGCCGGCGCACGAGGACGCCCTGCCGTTGCAGGCGCACCTCCACCAGTTTCTCCCGGTCCGCAGCACTCATGGTCGGATTCTTGCGGCGGAACAACTCGCTGGCGTACTCCCGGGTCTGCAGGAGCCCGGGAATCAGCTCGGAATCATATCGGCGGATCAGCGTGGCCGACGATTCCAGGCCTACGTACAGCGAGAACCACGACGGGACCACGTCACCGTAGGAATGCCACCAACCCCGGGCGCGAGTCTCTTTCGCGAGGCCGGCGACGATCTCCCCCATCTCGTCGGCCACCCGATAGAGGACGCACATGGCGCGGGCGTCCACCACGCGCACCGGGACCAACCCCTTCTCGATGCGCCACACCTTTTGCCGGGAGCAGTCCAGTGCGTCCGCCGCCGCGTCAAGCGTCACCGAAGCGTCCTCGCGGAGCTGTGTGAGCAGCCGTCCGAGCTGCCGCCGAGGGACAGTGGACCCGCTTGTTTCATCCGCCATGCACCATCACCGCTCTCCTCCTGCAACACTGAATGTTCCACCCCGCACGCATTTCCTTACCATTCCTCGTGCGTCGATCTGGCCTGAGGCTAGGTCGGGTGGGAGCGTTGCACAAGGTGGCCAGCGTGGAACATGCTGTCACGCGTCAGGAAATCCCAGAAATGGCGTCGGGAGTGGCGTCGACAATAGCCAGATCTCCCAGTCAGGCGCATTAACCCTGGGGAGTGTGACGCTATTCTTTCGGGAAGGACGCCACCGTGCGCGTGTCGTACAACGAATACGTCTTGGTCACCGCGCTGACCCTCGCCCGCCGACACCGACCGGTCTGGAGCTGGGCGCGCTGGCGCACGATGTGCCGGTGCGGTGCGGACCTGCCCTGTCGGGCCCGCCACCGCATCCCGATCACCCGCGGGCACTGGCCGACGTGACCACACTGGAGCCCGGCGACCTGCTGATGATCGGCGAGGCGTGCTCGGTGCAGTTCGCCGGAGACCGGGCGCTGCGCCTCCGACTGGTGAGTGTGGACCCGCGCCCGACCTACCACGGGTGGGTCTGGCTGACCGGTTACGTGATCAACGACAAGGGCCTGGCCATCGACAAGCGGGAGGTGTTCGTGCAACAGGCCGGCATCCGGGTGCTCCGCGCCGCACCCGCGCCAGGCCGGGCCAGTGCCGCCCGCGCCACGCCCGCGCCGGGCCGGGCGACGCCGGGCCGGGCGACGCCGGCCAGCGGCAGGGGCCGGTCACCGCCGGTCCGGGCGGCCGTACCCAGGATTGGTGTCAGGAAACGCCCAGGTGGGTATTCGGGGGGCGACACCGCGTGGGTGCCACCCTTTCCGTCGGCCACCACGCATTCATCAGGAGGTGTGTAGTGGTCAGGATTCCTTCGCTGTCCCGCCGGTCCGAGCCGGCACCGACGTCGGACGAGAACCTCGACGGCCGCGTGGACGGCCGCGACACCCCGGTCACCGCGACCGGCCAGTCCGACGACCGCGCCGACGGCCGGCTCGGCGAGGCCGAGCGACGGGCCAGCGAGCGGGCGGCAGTGGCCCGAGCCGCCACCGCGCGACCGGTCGAGGCCGAGCCCCGCAGCGGTCGCCCGGTGGCACCCGAACCCAGCAACGGCAGCACTCGCCCGGTGGCACCCGAGCCCAGCAACGGAAGCCCCCACTCGGTCGCGCCCGAGCCCCGTACCAGCACCGTCAACAAGGAGGAGACCAAGCCCAGGCCCTCCGCCGTTCCGACCACGACGCGCACCGCCGAGCGGGACGCCGACCTCGACGGCACCACCCGGCGGCCCGACACCACCGACCGCCCGGTCTCCCCGGCTCCGGGCACGACCACGCCCGAGCCGCCGGTGACGCGCGGCCCGAAGCCGCGGGCCAGCCTGCTCGCCACCCTCGGCCTGATCGTCTCGGTCGCCGGCGCGATGTTCGTGCTGACCGGGACTCTGGCCGGGTACGGCATCGGGCTCGGCGCGTTCGGTGCGGTGCTCGCGGTGCTCGGCCTGATGGCCACCCGCCGTCGGCACGTCGCCGGCACCACCGACGCGCTCTTCGGCGTGCTGATCGGTCTGGCCACGGTCGTGATCGGGGTGCTCGCGATGACCGGCCAGTTCGACTGGCCGACCACCGACGGCGACTGGGTGCAGCGCTTCCGGGAGTGGCTCGACTCACAGTTTGTCGATCGTTTCTAGCGGGCACTGTTCCGCTCGCCGGTGATGCACCGGCGAACAGCCGGCGGTTCGCCGGCAACCCGATCAGTCCGGTGGTTCACCGGCCGGGAGACACCCTTTCAGGGGCGGCGGTTCGCCGCCCCTGAAGTGTTTCCCGGGTTCGCCGGTTCCGGTCAGGTCACCGTTCGGCGGATCTCCTGCGCCCGACGGTCTCGCGGCCCCTGCCTCCCGACCCGAGCCTCCCGGCCCCCACCCAGGCCCTCCGCCCCGCCCCGGGCCCCTCGGCCACCGGAGCGAGACCCGATACCCCTCCACGCTCCCACGCAACGAATCGCTTCACCTGGCTCACCACACGCAACGGATCTACGGCCTGCGCAACTCTCGGTGGTGGATCCTGCCGCTGAGGCCGCATAACGTTGAGCCACGGCGCCAGCCCGTGGGCCACGGTGGCCGGGCGCGCCCGACCCCTGGGAGCAGGACAATGACGATGGACGCCACCAGCCAGCGCCTGTTGATGTGCCGGCCGACGTACTTCGCCGTCGACTACGCCATCAACCCCTGGATGGACCCGAGCGCACCGGTCGACGCCGCGCTTGCCGTCCGACAGTGGGAGCAACTGCGTCAGACGTACCTCGACCTGGGCCACACCGTCGAGGAGATCACTCCGGTGCCCGGCCTGCCCGACATGGTCTTCGCCGCCAACGGCGGCACCGTGATCGACGGCAAGGCGATGGCAGTGCAGTTCCGGGACCCGCAACGCGCCGACGAGGCGCCCGCGTACCGGGCCTGGTTCGAGGCCGCCGGCTTCGAGATGTACGACCCGAAGCACGTCAACGAGGGCGAGGGCGACGTCCTGCTGGCCGGTGACCACCTGCTGGCCGGCACCGGCTTCCGGACGGCGCACGCCGCGCACGCCCAGTTGCAGGAGGTCTTCGGCTACCCGGTGATCACCATGCAGCTGGTCGACCCGCGCTTCTACCACCTGGACACCGCGTTGACCGTGCTGGACGAGCGGACCGTGGCGTACCTGCCCGAGGCGTTCTCCGCGGGCAGCCAGGCTGTGCTGCGCCGGCTCTTCCCCGACGCGGTGCACGCCACCATGGCCGACGCCGAGGTGCTGGGGCTGAACGCGGTCAGCGACGGACGGCACGTGGTGCTGCCCGCGCAGGCCACCGACCTGGCCGCCAAGCTGCGCGACCGGGGCTACGAAACCATCGGGGTCGACCTGTCCGAGCTACGTAAGGCCGGCGGCGGACCGAAGTGCTGCACGCTGCGACTCCGTCAGGGAAAGGCAAGCAAGTGATCGTGGATGACAAGCTGCGTACGCCGGGAGCGGTCCGGGACGCCGAGCGCTGGACCGCGCACAACTACCACCCGCTGCCGGTGGTGATCTCGTCCGCCGAGGGCGCCTGGCTCACCGACGTGGACGGCCGCCGCTACCTGGACTGCCTGGCCGGCTACTCCGCGCTGAACTTCGGTCACCGGCACCCGCAGTTGATCGCCGCCGCGCACGCCCAACTGGACCGGCTGACGCTGACCAGCCGGGCGTTCATCCACGACCAGTTCGCCGACTTCTGCCGGGAGCTGGCCGAGCTGTGCGGCAAGGACCTCGTGCTGCCGATGAACACCGGCGCCGAGGCGGTGGAGACCGGGATCAAGGTGGCTCGCAAGTGGGGCTACCAGGTCAAGGGCGTGCCCGCCGGTCAGGCCAACATCGTGGTCGCCGAGGGCAACTTCCACGGGCGGACCACCACCATCGTGAGCTTCTCCACCGACGAGGACGCCCGCGCCGACTTCGGGCCGTACACCCCGGGGTTCACCGTCGTGCCCTACGGCGACCTGGCGGCGCTGACCGCCGCGATCGACGAGAACACGGTGGCCGTGCTGCTGGAGCCGATCCAGGGCGAGCAGGGTGTGGTGGTGCCGCCGGAGGGCTACCTGCCGGGCGTACGACAGGTCTGCACCGAGCGCAACGTGCTCTTCATCGCCGACGAGATCCAGTCGGGTCTGGGGCGTACCGGCGCGACCTTCGCCTGTGACCACGAGGGCGTCGTGCCCGACATGTACCTGCTCGGCAAGGCGCTCGGCGGCGGCATCGTGCCGGTCTCCGCGGTGGCCGCTAACGCCGACGTGCTCGGTGTGCTCAAGCCCGGCCAGCACGGCTCCACCTTCGGCGGCAACCCGCTCGCCTGCGCGGTGGCCATCGAGGTGGTCCGACTGCTTGCCACCGGCGAGTTCCAGCGCCGCTCCGCCGAGTTGGGTGAGCGGCTGCGGACCGGCCTGGAAGGGCTTGTCGGCAAGGGCCTGGTCGGGGTACGCGTACGGGGCCTGTGGGCCGGTCTGGACATCGACCCGGCGCTGATGAGCGGTCGGGAGGCGTGTGAGCGGCTGGCCGCTCGTGGGGTGCTCGCCAAGGACACCCACGGCTCCACCATCCGGCTAGCCCCACCCCTGGTCATCACCGAAGAGGAGATCGACCTGGCGGTGGCCGCTTTGGCCGAGGTGCTGGCCGGACAACCCCTAAGTTGATCATGAACCGGGTCGGCGGTCCGCCGCCGACCCGGTGCCGGGACCGCCTCAGGCGCGGGGTAGGCGCATGGCCATCGTCGGGGCCTCGGCCATCACCGAGGTCGGGGTGAACGGGGCGCCGGTGGGCAACTCTTCGGCCCGACCGATCTGCACCCCCGGGTACAGCTCGACCATGTCGTTCTCACCGAGCACCCGGGACTGCTGGGGGGCCAGCGGGATCCGGTCCGACTCGGTCATCGAACCGGCCGGGCGGATGCCGGAGCCGTTGGTGCTGACGTCGGTCACGATGACCTCGCCGACCCGCAGCTCGAAGCGGACGTGACCACGGCTGATCCACCGCCGGGCCTCGTCGTTGAGCCACTGCCCGAGCATGATCCCGCCGTCCTGCTCGGGAGCACGACCGGCCACGATCGGCTGCTCCTCGCTGAGCACGAACCGCCGCCGGACCAGACCGCCGACGCGCACCGCGAGCACCTCGGTACGCGGACGCGGGCCGGCGTCACCGAGCCGTGCGCCGTGCCGGGGGCAGGTCGGCACGCCGTTGCGCAACGCGGGCGGCGGCTGCGCGGCGGGGCTGCGGTCGGCGCCACCGGCCAGGTCGGCGAAGGCGCCACCCCCACCACCGCCGCCGAACAGCGCGCAGCCCGACTCCGGGCAGCGCCACTGGCGGGCCAGCAGCTTCACCCCGGTCGGCGAGCGCTTGCCGGCCACCGGCGAGTGCCCACCACCGACGTGCGCGATGAACACCGGCCCGCCGGCGCCCGGCACCGGAGCGACCACTCGACCGGGCTGCTCGACAAGCCACGGGAACCGCCCGCGCAACCCGTCGAAGCGGACCCGGCTGAGCACCGGCAGACCGAGCAGGTCGGCGACCTCCAACATCCGGTCACCCGGGTTGTCGAGCACCTCGACGAGCCCGTCGTCCGCCCAGCGGCGCACGACCATCCGCTCGTTGGAGGTCAGGTCGGCGTCGGAGAGCAACGCCCGGTGCACCACCGCGTAGACCTGGACGCTGTCCTCCTCCAGCTCGCGGGAGAGCGCGTCGATGACCATGCCGAGGCGTAACAGGCTTGCCGGCCGACCACCGTCAATGTCCTGGTAGCGGATCACCTCGGCCAGGTCGATGACCGCCCGGGCCAGCGACGGGTCGGTGCAGACCCGCCCCTCGATGGCGTCCAGCACCTTGCTGATCTCGAATCTCATGCCGCACTCCGGACGATGTCGTCGATCCGCCGGGTCGGGGACCAGCCCGTCAGCCCGCCCAGCTCGTCTCGCACCGCTTCCGCGGTGAGCAGGTCTGCCATGCGCCGACCCTACCGGGGACGACGGCCGGCATCGACCAGCGGTAGCGGGGTGTCGATCGACCCGACACGCGCAGGCGGGAGCGGTGCCGTCCGGCACCGCCCCCGCCCATCCCCCTGGTGTGTTCAGCCGCGCAGCGGCCGCCCCACCTCGTGCAGGTGACCGAGTGCCTGCCGGTACGACTCGACAAGCCCGGTCTCGGCGTACGGGATGCCCTGCTCGACGCAGTAGGCACGGACGATCGGCTGGGCCCGGCGCAGGTTGGCGCGGGGCATGTTCGGGAACAGGTGGTGCTCGATCTGGTAGTTGAGGCCGCCGAGGGCGGTGTCCACGAGTCGGCTGCCACGCACGTTGCGGGAGGTCAGCACCTGCTTACGCAGGAAGTCCAGCTCGTCCTCCGCGGTCGGCATCGGCATGCCCTTGTGGTTCGGCGCGAACGCGCAGCCCATGTAGAGGCCCCACAGCGCCTGGTGCACGACGGCGAAGAGCAGCGCCTTGACCGGAGACATGACCGCGAGCAGCAGCGCGACATAGCCGACGGTGTGCGCGACGAGCAGCGCCGCCTCGGCCGCCCGGTGCCGCATCGGGACGGTGTACCCGCCGTTCGGCTCCCGGCCGACGATCGCCCGGATGCTCGCCACGTGCAGGTTCAGGCCCTCGAGCAGGAGCATCGGGAAGAAGAGGTACGCCTGCCGCCGGGCCAGCCAGCGACCGAACCCCCGCGTGCCGAGCGCCTGCTCGTACGTCCACACCAGGGCGCCCGCGCCGACGTCCGGGTCCTCGTCCTCGTGGTTCGGGTTGGCGTGGTGCCGGTTGTGCTTGTCGACCCACCAGCCGTAGCTGAGCCCGACCGCCGCGTTGCCGGCGAACAGCCCCACCAGCTCGCTGGGCCCGCGCCGACGGAACATCTGGCGGTGCCCGGCGTCGTGGCCGAGGAACGCGACCTGGGTGGTGGCCACCGCCATCAGCGCCGCGAGCGGAAGCTGCCACCAGGAGTCGCCGAGCAGGAACACGGCCACCCAGCCAGCCACGAAGGCACCGAGGGTGAGCACGATGCGGGTGACATACCAGCCGGGGCGCCGCTCCAGCAGGCCCGCCTGGCTGATCCGCCGGGACAACTGTGCGTAGTCACTGCCTCGCCGTCGTACCGGCGGTTCCGCCACCGCTCCGAGCGCCATCGCTTGCCCCCGTCTCGCTTGCGCCCGTGCCACGGTGGTGCGGGCTCACTGTCGAGTCTCCCGACCGTGGTAGCGCTGAGTAACCCCGGCAGCCCCCGAATGACAGGTAGGGCAGGCCCTACCCGTAGGGGTTCGACTCAGCCCAGCCGGCCCACCGCAGCGCGCAGTCGGGCCAGGTCACGTCGCCGCCGCTCGTACGTGGCGGCGAGCCCGACGAGCGCCAGCCCGCCGACCCCCAGGTAGATCCACCGGGGCAGCAGGTCCCAGCCCCGGGCCACCTCGTGCAGCGCCAGCAGCGTCAGCACCCCGCCGCCGAGCAGCACCGGCGCCTGCCAGCGGCGGGTCGCGCCGGCCAGCACCGCGCCGGTCGCCGCCGCCCCGAGGAGCAGTCGCCGCCACGGCTGCGGGTCCGGCCCGGCCAGCACCGACACGAGGCTTGGCAGCAGGGCCGCGACCAGCCCCGGGCCGAGGGCCGGCCAGCTGGTCAGCCCAGGGCGGGTACGCAACGCCAGCAGCCCCGCGCCGACGGCGAGGGCCGCGGCCGGCAGGGTGTACGCCTCGAGCACTGTCACCCCGCCGGCGGCCAGCAGCACCCAGGCCCCGAGCAGTTCGCTGCCGGCGGCGATCCCGGCGAACGCCCACCGCCGACCGGCCGGCTCCCCCCGACGCAGCAGCCGCAGCGCGACGGCGACGCCCCAGAGCACGCAGACGGTGGCGAGGTGCCGTGCCGCCTCGACGGCGAGCACCGCCGCCACCAGCGCGACGGCCTGCGCGGCGGCGTCCAGGACGCGTCCCAGCCGGATCCCCGCCGGGGTGAGCGCGGCGGCGACCAGCACCAACACGGCCACCGCCAGCAGCGGGTACGCGGCAGCCCGCAGCGGCAGCCCACCGGCGAGCGGGGCGGTCACCGCCAACGCGGACGCCGCGCCGACGGCGGCGAGTGCACCGGTGACGCGTACCTCGAACCGGCGCGCTCCGGCGGCGACCACGACCGCCGCCACCAGCAACACCCCCTCGGCCGCGAGCGTCCCGGCCCGGGTGGCCAGCAGACCGAGCACCCCGGAGGCCACCAGCACCACGCCCACCGGCACGGCGATCGGCGTGAGCGCCGGGCGGGTCGCGGCAAGCGCGGTGAACAGCAGCGCGGCCAGGCCGGCGAGCAGGACTGCGGCCGGCAGCACCGGCCACGGCGCGCCGATCGCGACGAGCAGCACGGGCAGCGCCGCCGCAGCGAACGGCAGCACGGCCGGAACCGGCACAGCGACCCGTCGACCGGCGAGCGCGGCGGCCACCGCAAGCACGACAAGCGCCAACCCGACCGGGAGCACCGACGGGTCGGCGACGACGCTCGGCACCCCCGACCACACCCGACCGCCGGGAGGCGACACGAGCGCGGCCAGCACCGTCGGCAGGCTCGCCAGGACGGCGACCACCGCGAGCGTTCCGCCCGCCGCCACCACCAGCGCCGACCGCGCCGGCCCACGCCCGTCGGCAGTCGGCCGATCTCCGAGGGCCACCTGGCCGGAGGCGCCCGGCGACGGCAGCAGGCAGCCGACGAGCGCGACGCCCAGCACGGCCAGCGCGGCGTACAGCGCGAGCGGCTCGTCAGCCGCCACGACCAGCGGCGCGAGGCCGGGCACTGTCACCGCGACGACGGCGCCGGTCACCGCGTACCCGATCAGCTCCCCGCGGTGGCGACGTGCCGCCAGCGCCGCGACAAGCGACAGCCCGGCGGCGGCCAGCGCGAGCCGCGCCTGCCACCAGGGCGGCGCGCCAGTGGCGAACAGCGCCACCGCCGCGATCCCGGGAAGCGCGAGCTGCCCGGCCAGCAGACCCACGCCGGCCACCTCCCGGTACGCCCCGGAACCCCGCCGTGCGGCGAGCGCCAGCCCGACCACGACGAGCACGCCGAGCGCCACCAGGGCACCGGTCGGGGCGGCAAGGGCGACCAGCAGCCCGTGCCCGAGCAGGAGGGCCCCGCCGAGCGCCCGGGTGCGCAGGGCGACAGGTGGGGTGCCGGGGCGGGCCAACACGGCGAGCAGCAGCGCGACCCCGCCGACCAGGTCGATGGCCACCACCTGCGGCCAGGCGGCCGTCCAGCCGGCGGGCGCGGCGAACAGCACCGCCACCGCACCGGCGGTGCCGAGCACCCCCCACACGGTGCGGGGCAGCAGGAGCGCCGTCGCGCCGATCGCCAGCGCCACCGCAGGGGCCAGTTGCCAGCCCCAGCGCAGGTCCGGCCCCATCCCGGCCCCGCCCCACGGTGGCAGCGACCGGCCGACGGCGGCGGCCGCCAGCCCGATGGTGATCAGCACGGTGACCTGCGCCGTGCCCGCCGCGACGAACAGCGCACCCGCCCGTGGGCCGGTCCGCCAACCGCCACCCCCGTCCGACGCCGCCCCGACCGCCGCCGGCAGGAGCCGCACGGCCGCGGCCAACCCGAGCGCCACCGTCGCCGCCGCGAGCAGCAGCAGAGACGGCCGCAGCTCCGCCACCGGACGCAGCAGGGCGGCGGCGAGCACCGGCACCAGCAGCCCGGCCGCCACCGCCCGCAGAGCCCGCCCCCCGACGAGCCGGGCCGCACCGAACCCGGTGAGCGCGACAAGCACCAGCGGCACCCCGGCCAGCAGTGGCGAGCCCCCCGCCCGCCCACCGACGAGCGGCACCACCGCGCATGCCGCAGCGCCCACGAGCGCGGCGACGTGACCGGCGCCGGCAAGCACCCGGCCGACGAGCTGCGCCGCCCCTCCCCGACCACGCAGCGCGACCAGCACGGCCAGGTTCAGCGACGCCACCCCGAGCAGGACCAGCGTCCACCCCGCCGCACCCAACCCCGCCTCGACGGCGAGCAGCGGCAACGCCGGCTGGGCGGCCACCAGGGCGGCGAACCAGGGCCCGGTCAACCCGCTCCACCTGCCGTACGCCACGGCGACCGCCGCGCTGACCCCCCCGACCAGCGCGGCATACCGACTGCCCGGCCACCCGGCCACCCCGGCCAGGTCCACCGACCAGGCCGCGTAACCGTCGAGCACCACGAGCAGCAACCCCACCGCGGCGAACGTCTCCGCCGTGCCGCGCAACCCCCGGCGGACCGCCAGCAGCGGCACACCGAGCGCGAGCGCGGTGAACGCCGCAAGGATCAACGCCCGCCCACCGACCCCCACCGCCGCCCACGCGACCGCGGTGAACACCACCGCCGCGGTGCCCAACAGCAGTCCACCGAGGACGAACAGCAGACCCTGGACCGTCCGGGTCGAGGCCTCCGCCGCACCCGGCCGGGAACCCGCCGCCACCCCGGGACCCGGGCCGATGGACGGCACCGGCCCGACCACAGACGCCGGCCGCGCCACGACCGAGGCCGCCAACCCGGCACGGACGACCGCCGCCAGCTCGGCCCGCCGCCGCGACACGGCCGTCAGGCGTCCGGCCAACTCGGTGTACGCGAGGCGCGCCTGCTCCACCTTCGGCTCGAGCTCGGCGGCCTCCCGGCTCAGCCGAACCACCTCGGCGGCGATCGGGTCGGGTGCGCGCCGGCAGCCGGAACACCCGGCGCTCAGGTCGGCCGGCGCACCGCAGGCGGGGCAGGGGTAACGGGTGTCGTCCACCCGGTCATCATCGACACCCGACCGAGGCGCGACCCAGAGTGCGCGTACTCAGGATCGGGTGTGCTCGTACACCCAGGTGGCGTAGTCGGGGTTACCGCTCTCCACCCTGGACACCAGGATCTCCGGCACCTCGTACGGGTGGCTGACCCGGATCTGGTCCAGCAGAGCGGCGAGTCGGTCGGGTGCGGTCTTGAACTGCACCGACCACTCGGTGCTCGTCTCCATCCCGGACCGCCACCAGTAGGTGCTGTCCACCTGACCACCCACCTGGGCGCAGGCGGCGAGCCTGCCGGCGACGGCCGCAGCCGCCAGCACGTCGGCGACCGCACGCGCGTCCACCACCGTTGTCACCACGCAGATCTCGTCCACGCCCGCACCCTACGCGGCATTGTCCCGATTCTTAGCGATCCAGGCGTCGATCTGCGCCCACCAGTCGAAGAGCCAGTCGATGCGCTGCTGCCGCCCGGTCGGCACGTCCTCCGGTGGCACGGACCAGAACCGCATCACGATCCGCTTGTCCATCGGCAGTTCCCGCCACACGTCGGCGACGGTGAGCATCCGGTCCAGGCCGGTGTGGGCGACGAAGATGACCCCGGCGTCCGGCGCGGCGTCAAGCGCGGCGAGCATCCCACCGGGCTGCGGGGCGAGCACGTGGCGCATCCGCTCGGCGCGCAGGGCCATCCGTTCCAGGCCGAGGGAGCGCAGCCGGGCGATGGCGCGCAGGCGTCGCCGGGGAGTGAAGTTGCCGCCCTCGGGGAAGATCACGAACGCGTCGTTGTCGTCCAGGCCGGAGGCGAGGTGCCCGACCTGGCGTACCGTCTCCTCGCCGCGCTCCGGGGTCGGCGCGATGAAGCGGTTGGGCAGGCGGTTGAGCAGCACGTCGATGGCCGGATCCCACTGGAGGCTGTCCTTGAGGACGATCCGTGGTTCCCGGTGGAACCAGTTGACCAGACCGTGGATCAGGATGAACGAGTCGCCCGGCCCGGCGTGCCGGCAGAGCACCAGCTCGGGTCGGCCGGGCAGCGCAGTGTCCGGGTCGGTGCCCACCACGTCGATGCGCAACCGCAGTGTCCACCGTGCCTGCCAGAACAGCACCCGCAGGAACCAGCCGGCCAGCACGTAGTGCGCGCGCTGGAAGGCCGGCGACCGGGTCCGCCAACCGCAGCCGGAGACGACCCAGAGCACGAAGAGCGCGATCAGCGCGGCAGCGTCCCAGACCAGGTAGAAGCAGCCGATCCAGAGCAGCCGAAGCGGACGCAACCGGCCCGGGACCAGCGGGGACGCGGCCGCGGCGAGCAGCGCCCAGACCGGAAGCGTGGTGACCACGAAGAAGGCGAGCAGCACGACGGTGGGGGCGAGCAGCAGCCGGCGCAGCCACCGGGGAGGCAGCGGCATCACCGCTCCCGGTGGGTGGCGAGGTAACGCCGGGAGGCGGTGTACGCACGGCTGATCCGCCGTCCCACCGCCGCCATGTCCCGGTACGCCCACGGGGTGTCGTCGCGGGGGTTGAGCCCCCCGGTCGGCAGGACGTGCACCTCCACCCCCTCGGGTAACGCCGCCATCTCCCGGAAGAAGCGGTGCCGGCGGGAGATCTCGAACGCGACCTGCGCGATCTCCCACGGCCGGCGGGGCGGGGTCAGCTCCCGTTCGATCCGACCCACCTGCAGCACGTAGATCCGGCGGGCGCCGACGGCCACCGCCTCGCCGATCGGGATGGAGTTGACGATCCCGCCGTCCACGTAGTGCGCGCCGTCGATCTGCATGGGTGGGAGCAGGCCCGGCACCGAGGCCGACGCCATCACCGCCGGCACCACCGGGCCACTGTCGAACCAGTGCTCGGCGGCGCGCTCGATGTGGGCGGCGCAGCACCGGAACGGCACCCGCAGGTCGGCGAAGGTGGTGTCCACCCCCAGCTCGGTCTCCAACAGGCGGCGCAGCGGCCGGGGTGAGTGCAGGTGGGTGCGGGCGGCGAAGCGGCGCAGCTGCCGGGCGACGGAGTCGCCGTACACCTCGCTCGCCTCGGGTGAGGCCCAGAGCCGGACCAGCCGGTCGGTCACCGCCTCGGACGGGTCGGCGGCGACAAGCGCGCCGTTCACCGCGCCGATCGAGGTGCCGAGCACCATGTCGGGTTGGATGCCGGCGCGGAACAGCGCGCGCAACATGCCGACCTCGACCGCGCCGAGCACTCCCCCGCCGCCGAGCACGAACGCCACCGGTCCCCCCGCCATGCCTCTCATCCTGGCACGGGCCCGCCGCCGGCCGCCGGGCCGGCGGTCGGCGCACGGCAGGCACCGTCCACCGACGGTCGGCGGCGACGGCGTTGACAGGCCGGACACATTCGCGCAACCTGATACGGCTCCCACCCCTGAGGCAGGTGCGATCCGTGAAGGCAGCACTGCATCCGGGCCGATTGCTGGCTCGCAGATACCGACTTCTGGACCAGATCGGCGCCGGCGGCATGTCGGTCATCTGGCGTGCCCGGGACGAGGTACTGGACCGGGTGGTCGCGCTCAAGGTGCTCGCCCCGTCACTCGCCGCCGACGCGCGCTTTCGGGGCATGGTGCGCGAGGAGGCACGGGCCGCCGCCCAGCTGGTGCACCCGCACCTGACCTCCGTGCACGACTACGGCGAGACTGTCGACCCGGACGGCTCGATCACCTCGTTCGTGGTGATGGAGCTGCTCACCGGCGAGGAGTTGAAGCTGCGGCTCACCGAGGGGCCGCTGCCGTGGACCGAGGCGGTCCAGGTGGGCGCGCAGGTCGCGGACGCGCTGGCCGCCGCGCACCGGCTGGGCATCGTGCACCGGGACATCACCCCGGCCAACGTGATGATGACCGCGACCGGCGTCAAGGTGCTCGACTTCGGCATCGCCACCCGGATCGGCGCTCCCGACGAGGACGAGGACGGCGAGACCTTCGGCACTCCGGCATACGTCGCCCCGGAACGTCTCGACGGCGCACCGGCCCAGCCGTCCACCGACGTCTACTCGCTCGGTGTGCTGCTGCACGAGGCGCTCACCGGCCGCGTGCCATACCCGGCGGACACCTGGGAGCAGCTCAGCGCCGCGCTGGCCACCGGCCCCCCACCGACTCTTGCCGATCTACCGGATCTGCCCCCACCGGTGGCCCAGATCTGCCTGCGCAGTCTCGCCCGCACTCCGGCCGACCGACCCACCGCCCGGCAGGTCGCCACCACGCTCCGCGAGCACTCGCTGCCCGCGGAGCCCCCGACCGCGACCGTCCGGGTGCCCACCCAGCCCCTGCCACCGCAGCCGCCAGCCGTCGCGACGGCAAGCGTCCCGGCGGCGGCGCGGCTCGATGGGGACACATCGGACGGCAGGTCCTCCACCGGCGCGGCCGAGCCGACGACCGGGTCGGGCTGGTCACTGCGGCGGCTGGTGTTGCTGCTGGTGCTGGCCGTCGGGGCGACCCTGGCCGGGGTGGCCCTGCTGCCCGAACAGCAGCCGGGCCGCCGGGCGCAGCCCTCCGCCGGCCCGGTGACGACCCGGTCGACCGACCCGCCGACAGCCGAGTCGTCCGCGCCGATCACGTCGACCCCGACGACCGCCGCACCGTCGCCGAAGCCGACCACCGGGGCGCCCACCTCGAACCCGGGCACCCTGACCGAAGCCGCCAACCGGGTCGACGGGCTGATCGGCGCCGGGCTGAGCGCCGGCGAGATCCGCGACGACGTGGCCCTCGACCTGCGCAACGAGCTGCGCAACTTGACCGTGGCGGTCAGCTCCGGCCGGGAGAAGCTGGCACCGCCGGTGGCCCGGCTCCGCACGAAGGTCGCCGTCCGCCTCGGCGAGGGCGGCATCAGTCCGGCGTACGCGGCGCGGCTCGACGCCGCCATCGCCGAGCTGGGCGCGACCGGGGCCTGACCCGGCGACACGGCTGGTCAGCGCACCGGCACCCGGGCCGCTTCACGGGCGTCGTGCTGGCTGAGGGCGAAGCGCCGATAGACCTGCGCGTAGCCGCTCGCCATCCGCTCGACCGAGAAGTTCTCCGCGACGTGCGCCACGCAGTTGTCCGGGTCGAGTCGCTCCGCCGCGAGCAACGCCGCGGGTAGCTCCTCGGACCGCTCGACGACGAGCCCGGTGAGCCCCGGGCGAACCAGCTCCGGCACCGCACCCCGGTTGAGTGCGACAACCGGGGTGCCGGTCGCCATCGCCTCGAGCATCACCATGCCGAACGGCTCGTCCCACTGGATCGGCATGATCAGGCAGCGGGCCTCGACGAGCATCCGCAGCGTGGTCGCCCGATCGGCGTTGAGCACGACTGTCACGTCCTCGTCGACCATCGGCGCGACGACCTGCTCGTAGTAGCGGCGCTCGGCCGGCTCGTTGCACTTGCCGGCCAGCACCAGGGGCAACCCGGCCGCCCGGCACGCCCGGATGGCCGTGTCCGGGCCCTTGTCCGGGCTGAACCGGGCCAGCCACAGCACCGGCCCCGCGCCCGGTGCGTGCTTGCGCGGAAAGCCGCGGATGTCAAGCGCGTTGTGCACCGTGCCGGCCCACGGCAGGTTCGTGTTCAGCTGGCGCTGGGCGTGCGAGATCGCCACCAGGCCGACGCCCGAGTCGATGTCGCCCAACACGTCGCCGTACTCCCCGACGGGGTTTCCGTGGACTGTCGCGACCGTCGGCACGGCCCGACGGCCGGCGACCAGCGGACCGATCGTGCTGTGGTCGTGGATCACGTCGAAGTCGGCTGCGGTGATCAGCCGATTCACCCGCGCCAGGTGGGCCAACTCGGGCAGTGACTCGCCGAGCCGCTCGTACTGGACCTCCGCGACTGTCGAGACGAAGCCGTCGGCGGCCGTGCCGTGGTCACCGCCGGCACCGAACAGGGTCACCGCGTGCCCCTGCCCGCACAGCGCGTCGACCAGGGCGGCGACGACCTGTTCAAGGCCGCCGTAGCCGGGCGGCGGTACGGACAACCATGGCGGAACCACCATCGCGATGCGTAGCGACCGCTCGTCCGGGCGGCCCGCAGGCGGGTGGTTCACGGCCACGAGTCCTCCCCGTTGCTCCCCGGTGCGGCGGCACCGCCGGTCGAGACGGTCGGCGGCGGTTTCCCGGTGACGTCCCGGCTAAACCGGACATGGCGGACGATCACCCGCCCACCAGGAGTTGGTCGTGGACCACTCGCACCCCGGGCGCGGACCACGCCACCCGCTCGACCTGGTCGCGTTCCCACCAGGAACGGACCACCCCGGCGAGGACCAGCGTGTCGCCGTCCACCTCGACGGTCACCCGCTCGCCGCCGAGGGTGCGAAGCAGCGCCCGTTGGACGTCCCGCCGCAGCCGCTCGGCGTCCGGTGGCGCCGCCGGTCGTACCTCGATCAGGTTGGTGATTCCCCGTACGCCGTCGAGTCGGCGTACCTCACCCTCGGCGGCCCGCCGCTGCCACCCGAACTCGACCTCACCGCGCAGCATCAGCCAGCCGTTCGCCACCGTCACGTCCAGCCGTTCGGCGGGCACGAAGCTGTCCCACTCCAACGCCCGGGAGGCTGCGACGGCGATCTCGGCGTCGGTACGCCCCGGGGTGCCGGGCAGCCGCACCTCCATCCCGTCGGCCACGGCCCGTACGCCCCGAACCCGCTGTGCGCACCGCGTCGCCGCCCAGCCGCGAGCGGCACCGTCCACGAACCCGGTCAGGGTGACCACGCCCTGCTCGACGGTCACCCCGATCTCGTTCGGTTGCACCTGGGCGTCCCAGGCCAGCTCGGCCAGGACGTCGCGTTGGATCCGCTGGTCCTCGCGGACACCCACCACCTCGGTCATGGCACCTCCGCTCGCGGTCGCCGACTACTCGCCCACCGAACCTCCCGGGTGGACGGGTGACGGCGGTTCACCCGATCCGGGTGAACCGCCGTCCGGGCGGAAAAGAGCGGCGGGTGACGGAGCCGACCCCCTCGGCCCCGCCACCCGCCGCCGGAGGGAGGAAGCAGGTTCAGATGGTTGTCATTCCGTCTCGGCGAGCGTCACGGTCGCCGACTTCTCGACACCGTTGCGCTTGAACTGCACCTCGACCCGGTCGCCGACCTTGCCGGCCTGCACCGCGCCGACCAGGTCGTCCGAGTCGTTCACCGGCTCGTCGCCGAACCGGGTCACGACATCGCCACGCTGAAGGCCGGCCTTCTCGGCCGGGCTGCCCGGGGTGACCGACGCGACGAGCGCGCCGCCACCCTCGGCCGGGTTGACGCCGACCCCGAGCGACGGGTGGCTGACCTTCTCGCCGCGCTGGAGCTTGCCGGCGACGTCCTTGGCCTTGTTGCTGGGGATGGCGAAGCCGACGCCGATGTTGCCGGTGCTCTGCCCGGAGGTCGCGATGGCGGTGTTGACGCCGATCACCTCGCCCCGGGTGTTGACGAGCGCGCCGCCGGAGTTACCGGGGTTGATCGGCGCGTCGGTCTGGAGCAGGCCGGAGATCGAGCTGACCGTCTGGCGCTGCTGCTGGTTCGGGTCCTGCGGCTGGCCCTCGCCGGCCCGGATGGTGCGGTCCCGGGCGCTGAGGATGCCCGAGGTCACCGAACCCTGAAGGCCGAGCGGGCTGCCCAGGGCGAGCACCTGGTCGCCGACCTGCATGGCGTCGCTGTCACCGAACGTGGCCGGCTTGAGGTCGCTCACCCCGTTGGCCTTCACCACGGCCAGGTCGGTCTTCGGGTCGGTGCCGATGATCTTCGCGTCGGCGGTCTTCCCGTCGGCGAAGACCACCCGCACCGCGTCGCCCGCGGCGGACGCGACCACGTGGTTGTTCGTCAGTACGAAGCCGTCGGCGCTGAGCACCACCCCGGAGCCCTCGCCGCTGTCGGTGGTGATCGAGACGACGCTGTCCTGCACCGACGCGGCGATCTTCGGCAGGTCGGCGCCGTTGATCACCGGCGCAGCGCTGTAGGTGCGGGTGATACCGCCGCCATCGCCGTCGAGGGCGAGCGCGAGCGCCCCACCGGCCACGCCGGACCCGAGCATCAGGGCGAACACCGCGACGCCGGCACCGGCGAACTTGGCGATCCGACCGGGCCGGGGACCGCTGCCGGGCGGCGCGACCTGCGGGCCCCACGGCGGGACCGGCTGACCCGGGTGCTGTGGGTGCTGGCCCGGGTGCTGCTGGTGCTGGGCGTACGGCATGCCCGGCTGGCCCCCGCCGGCCCAGCCGGACTGCTGGCCCTGGTACCAGGGGGCACCGGGGTAGTGGCCGGCGGCCGGCTGCGGGTAGCCGGGCGTCGGGTGGCCGGAGACCGGGTACGGCGGCGCGGACGGCGTGGCGGCCGGACGCTCGTAACCGGTAGGCGGCTCGTACCCGGTCGGCTGAGCGGCGGTCGGCGGGCCGGCGGGCGCGGCGTAACCGGCCGGGGTGGCGGCGGTGGCCTGCGCGTCGCCGGCGGGCGCGGCGGCGGTGGTCTCCGCGTCACCGGTGGTCGAGACGACCGGTACGGGAGTGGTCGGGGAGTCGGACTGCACGCGCTCGTCGCGCGGCAGCTCGGCGGTGGGGTGCGACGGCTCGGCGTCGGTGGGGGCCGGCCGGCGCTGCGGGTCGGACTCGAACTCGGTCATGGCACTACCTTCTCCCGCGGCACTGCAATCAACCTGGAACCGTCCTGGAAGTTGGCTGAAAGTCACTCGCCCGCGCCGCCGACCTGAGGCAGCAGCGGCAGCCGAACCCGGAAGGTGGCCCCTCCGCCGGGCGTCTCGGCCACCTCGACCGACCCGTGGTGGGCGGCGACGAGTGCCGCCACGATGGCCAGGCCGAGGCCGGTGCCGGTGTTGCCGTCGGCCCGTCGGGTGCGGGCCGCGTCCGCCCGGTAGAACCGCTCGAAGACCCGTTCCGCCTGCTCTCTGGAGAGGCCCGGGCCGGTGTCGGCCACCTCCACCACGGCGAAGCCGCCCGGTTCGGCGCGCAGCCGTACCCGGACCTCGGCCTCCGGTGGGGTGTGGGTGAGCGCGTTGGTGACCAGGTTGCCGATCACCTGCCGCAGCCGCGCGTCGTCGGCGGAGACGACGAGCGGCCCCGATTCGGGCGCGATCTCCAGCTCGATCCGCCGGTCCGGTGCCATCGCCCGGGCGGCCTGCACCGCATCGGAGGCGAGCACCGGCAGCTCCACCGGGGTCAGCGAGAGCGGCCGTTCCATGTCCAACCGGGCGAGCAGCAGCAGGTCCTCCACCAGCAGCCCCATCCGGGACGCCTCGTCCTCGATCCGGCGCAGCAGACCGGCGGTCTGTTCCGGTTCGCGGGCCGCGCCCTGCCGGTACAGCTCGGCGAAGCCGCGGATGGTGGTGAGCGGAGTCCGCAGCTCGTGCGAGGCGTCGGCGACGAACTGCCGCATCCGTTCCTCGGAGCGGATGGCCCGCGCCTCGGACGCCTGGGCGGCGGCGGCGGCGTCCCGGGCAGCGCTCTCCGCCCAGCGCGCTGACGTCTCCGAGGCGGCTCGGGCGGTGAACGCCGCCTCGATCTGGGTGAGCATCGCGTTCAGCGCACGGGAGAGCCGGCCCAGCTCAGAGGTCGGCTCGGTCTGCCCCTCCTCCGGATCGGGCACCCGGCGGCTCAGATCACCGCCGGCGATGGCGGCGGCGGTGCGTTCGATCTCCACCAACGGTTTGAGGCTGGTCCGGACGATCGCCGCGCCCACCGAGGCCAGCATGATCAGCACCGCCCCCCCGACCAGCAGGTCGATCCAGGCCAGCCGTTTCACGGCGGAGTCGACGTCGGTCAGGTGCTCGCCGATCGCCGCCTTCTGGCCGTTCGGCAGCTCGGTGTAGAGCATTCGCCAGCGCAGCGAGCTGTCCCGCGCGCGGACGGTCCGTGGCTTGCCGTCCTGGGCCTTCTCCTGCGCTTCGAACCCGGCCGCGTCGCTGGGCCACGGCGGTAGGTCCTCCGTCGTGAAGCGGGACTTGTCGTACGCGAAGTTGTTCACCTGGCCGTTTGTCGTGCTGGTCAGGACGACCACGTAGTCGCTCGGCAGCGAGACGACGTTCGACGAGGGCATCATCGACTGGATCCGGCCCGCCGAGTCGCGCAGCTCGAGGTCGATCTGGTCGACCAGATAGCTGTGCAGGAAGTACGCGGTCGAGACGCTGATCACCACGAGCGCGCCGGAGACCAGCGCGAGCACCGAGGCGACCAGTTTGATCCGCAGTGGAACGCTGCGCACACGCCCCTTCGCCTGCTGGACCGCGTTCACGCCGCCGGCTTGCGCAGGACGTACCCGACGCCACGGAGGGTGTGGATCAGCCGGGGCTGCGTGGTGTCGACCTTGCGCCGCAGGTACGAGATGTAGGACTCGACGATGTTGTCGTCGCCCCGGAAGTCGTAGTTCCAGACGTGGTCGAGGATCTGCGCCTTGGACAGCACCCGGTTGGCGTTGAGCATCAGGTACCGCAGCAGCTTGAACTCGGTCGGCGAGAGCTGCACCCGCTGGCCGGCCCGGTGCACCTCGTGGGTCTCCTCGTCCAACTCTAGGTCGGCGAAGGTGAGCCGGGACGGGGCCTGCTCACCGGTCGTGGTGCGGCGCAGCACGGCGCGGATCCGGGCGGTCAGCTCCTCCAGGCTGAACGGCTTCGTGACGTAGTCGTCGCCACCCAGGGTCAGCCCGCGGATCTTGTCGTCGGTGGCGTCCCGGGCGGTCAGGAACACCACCGGGGTACGCGTGCCGCCCTCGCGGAGCATCCGGATGACCTCGAAGCCGTCCAGGTCCGGGAGCATCACGTCGAGCACCACCAGATCGGGCCGGTGGTCCTTGGCGGCGTGGAGCGCCGCACTGCCACTTGTCGCGGTGGCCACGTCGAAGCCCGCGAACCGCAGGCTCGCGGAGAGCAGTTCGAGGATGTTGGGGTCGTCCTCGACGACGAGCAGTCGCGCCTCGGTCTGGGTAGCGGGCATGCGCCCATCATCGGTGACGTCACTGCGCCAGCGCTGGACGCTTCCTGCAAAAAGGCTGAGAGTCAGCGCAGCAGGCGACGCAGCCCGTCGAGGGCACCGTCGAGCAGCCGGATCGCGGTGCGCAGTTGGGTGTCGCTGAACTGCCGGGCGCGCACCAACCGGCCGACCTCGCCGGTGAAGGCGGCCAGCCGCTTGTCCAACTCGTCGAGCAGCTCGGCCTGCGCTCCGGCCGTCGACGCCGGGCGGGGCGGCGGCGCGGGCGCCTCCCACCGGGCCCGCCGGGTCTGCCGGGTGGCCTCGCTCAGCTCCCGCTTGAGGTCGCGTACCGATCCGCGTACCTCACTGCGGATCTCGCCGGCCAGGCTGGAGAGATCCGCCACGGCGGCCGCGATGTCCGTCTCCAGCGCGGTCAACTCGCCGGCCCGCTGGCGCAGCTCGGCACGGCCGGCGTCGGTGATGTCGTACGTCTTGCGGCCACCGGCCGCGGTGTGGCTGACCAGACCCTCGGCCTCCAGCCGTTGCAGGCGGGGGTAGATGGTGCCGGCGCTCGGCGCGTACAGCCCGAGGAACCTGTCCTCCAGGAGGCGGATCAGCTCGTAGCCGTGCTTCGGGCCGTCGTCGAGGAGCTTGAGCAGGTAGAGCCGGAGCCGCCCGTGGCTGAACACGGCGGTCACGGCAGCTCCTCCCCGTCGTCGTCGACCGCTCGGGCGAGCAGGGCGATGCTCCCCGAGGTCGCGGAAGCCAGGAGCTTACCGTCCCCGCTGCCGAGCACTCCCTCGCTGCTCGGCAGCGGGAACGTCGAGGTGCGCAGCTGCGGAAAGCCGCTGGTGATCCGGCCGGAGGCGGTGTTCAGCCGGACGGCGAGGTCGCTGTCCTCCCGGACCCGGACGGTGATGCTGCCCGAGATGGTGGTCAGACCGATGTCGCTGCGCCGGGGGTTGTCCAGGTCGCAGGTGATGGCCCCGGAGACGGTCTGCGCCCGCACCCGGTCGGCGGCGCTGTCGGCTAGGATCACCTCCCCGGAGACCGTCTCCAGGGTGAGGTCGCCGCGGACACCGAGGGCCTCCACCGGCCCCGAGGTGAGCTTCGCGGAGGTGCTGCCGCGCAGCCCCATCAGGGTGATCTGGCCGGCGACGACGTGGACCGTGGTGTCCCGACGCAGGCCGGAGGCGACCACCGAGCCGGCCACCAGCCCCAGATCGGCGAGGACGTCGGCGGACACGGCGATGGAGACGTCCACCCGGGGGTAGCGGTGGATCATCCGGAGCCACCGCAGGACGTCCGACCAGCCCCGACCGCGCTCCTGGCGGAGGCTGAGCCGCCCGTCGGTGTGGTCGATCAGGACCGGCCGACGGCCGACCTGGGTGACGTCGATCCGGGTGGGCCCGTCGGCGGCGACCACGTTGAGCCGCCCACTGATCAGTCGAACGTCCAGCCGGGTGACCGGAGCGTCCAGGGTGAGCCGCTGCGGGCTCTCGACCGTCCATCCGGCCATGGCGTCCCCCTCTCGACGACGTGCGGGAGGCACGCCGAACAGGAGGAGAATGTAACGCGATACATCGCGATATCACAAGACTGTCGCGAGTCTCGCGTCGCCGCACGTGAAGATCGTGCTCGATCCTGGATCCAGTGGCATCCCGCGCCGCCGAGACCACTACTTCCTGGATCGAGCACGATCTTGGGGGTGACGCCGGGTCGCGGAGGCCGGGCGCGGGTCGCGGCGGCCGGGCGCGGGGAACCTCGCCACCATCGCGGCGTTCTACCTCGCGGTCGGGCTGCTGCTGGTCTGGGGCGGCAGCACGCTCGGCGAGGCGCTGGGTGGCGCCCTGGAC
>NZ_JBSGIV010000064.1:0-38070 GCF_053605225.1 Micromonospora sp. NPDC003944 | reverse complement strand
ATCTTGGACAGTTTCCGTCCGCACAGGACGGAAACTGTCCAAGATCTCCAGCAGCACCGGGTTGCAGACGCCATCCGTCTCCGGCGGATGCGGTGACCGCGATGACCTCGCGTTGAAGGATGCCGGTGCCCGGTGGCTTGGGTGGCTGGCCGGGTGGCCCGGAGGGCTCGGTTGGCCCGGGCTGCCGGGGTGGCTCGGGTGGCCGAGGTGGCCCGGGTGGCCGAGGTGGCTCGGGCCCCGACCAGGCGCGGGCACGGATACCGCTGGCCTGGCTGCTCCAGACCGCCCCCGCCGACGATCTCGACTGAACGCCAGCATCGACGGGCCGGGCCTGTCGTATCGTTCCGAGATGGCGCAGCCGGTGTGGGCGAACCGTGACGTGTACGAGGCGTACGTGGGTCGGTGGAGCCGCCTGGTCGCGGTGGAGTTCCTGCGGGAGTTGGCAGTGCCGCCGGGGCGGCGCTGGCTCGACGTGGGCAGCGGCACCGGGGCGCTGACCTCGACGATCCTCGCCCACACGGATCCGGTTCGGGTGACCGGCATCGATCCGTCGGAGGGGTTCGTCGCGGTTGCGCGTACCCGGGTCACCGATCCCCGGGCGACCTTCCAGGTCGGTGACGCCCGGGCGCTGCCGCTGCCCGACCGTGTCGCGGACGTGGTGGTCAGCGGGTTGACGCTCAACTTCGTGCCGGAGCCCGCGCAGGCGGTGGCGGAGTTCGCCCGGGTGGTCCGGCCGGCCGGGGTGGTGGCCGCGTACGTCTGGGACTACGCCGACGGGATGGCGATGATGCGGCACTTCTGGGCCGCCGCCGCACAGCGCGACCCGGCCTCGGCCGAGCGGGACGAGGGGAACCGCACCACCGTGTGCCAGCCCGACACGCTCCGCGCGCTGTGGGAGCGGGCCGGGCTGCGGGAGGTGCTGGCCAGCCGGCTGCCGGTCGAGCCGGACGGGTCGATCCGGCTCACCGCACGGGCCTGGGCCGTACGCGGCACGGCGGCCGATTAGCCGCCACACCGACCCTTGTCGCAATCCGGACAAGACGGTAAAGCCCCTGGTAGAGCACCCTTGGGGCAGGTGGAGGTAGACGGGTGGCGGGCCACATCCCGATCCTCCGGACCGGCGGGGACAGCATCGTCCGTGCCGGTGCCGCCCGCACCCAGCCCGGCCTCGAAGCCGCGGCGGTCACGGCACAGCTGCCGTCCGTCCCCGTGCCCCGCCGGCCTTTCGCACTGTGGACCCCGCCGGGGCCCGGCGACGCTCGACCGCGCGCCGAGCCCGGCGACCGAGCCAGAAAGGGCCCGACATGGCCGCTCCCACCGCAACCGCAGCCCTGAACGCATCCGTCTTCGCACCGGGTGAGCAGATGCTGCTGACCGTCACCTACTCGGACGCCGACACCAAACCGTTGACCGTCACCATCGTGGTCACCGACGCGCAGGGCAACAGCAGCGCGCCGGTCAAGGTCACCGCGGTCATCGACCCGCTCACCGTGACCGTCTCCGACAACTCCGGGCGTACCTGGACCCGGGTCTCCGACAACGGCTCGGTGGCCGTGTATCGGTCGGTGGCGTGATGCCCCGGGTCACCGTCCAGGTCCGCGACGCCGGCGGCAACACCGCGACGGCCGCCGCCGACTACAGCCTGGGCCAACCCGTGCTCGGCGGCTACTACCTCTCCGGCGGCGCCGACCCGACCGCCGACATGGCCGGCGGCAACTTCCGGTCGCTCACCCAGTACCGCAGCTTCGCCGACGGCTACCTCTTCCCCGGTTACAACAGGCCTTGGCTTGCCAACCTGGGAAAGGCCGGGGTGCAGATGAACATGGTCCTGGAGTTGAAGAGTTACGGCGCCCCGAACTACGGGCCGCAGAGCTTCATGGTGGACGGCGTCAGCTACACCGTGCCGGCACCGTCGATGACCATCCAGGAGCGACCCGGCACCACCTGGCCGAGGGCGTACGGGTACGGCCAGGTGCTCAAGGGGCAGTGCGACGGGTTGTTCGCGCGCGCCCTGTCGCAGTACCGGGCGCTCGGCTTCGGGGTGAACATCCAGCTCGCCTCGGAGCTGGACACCGATCACGAGTTCGGCACCACCGAGGACGGCAAGGCGTACACCTGGGCCGAGTCGGACGCTCGCGCGGTGCAGGCGATGACCTACATCCTGACGTGGTTCAAGGCGCGGACGCTGCCCACCGGGACGACCTTCTCGGTGGGGTTGGGCGGCTTCGACCGGGAGTGCTTCCAGCGCACCCACCCGGAGTCGCTGATGTCCCGCCTCGACTACCTCCAGTGGAACGTGTACGGCACCAACGCCAGCCACACCGCGCTGGCCCGGTTTCGGCGCACCAAGGACTGGGCGGTGGCGGATCTCGGCCCGGTGGCGCTGTCCCGACCCGTGATCATCGCGGAGTGGGGGGTCAGGGTCGCCGAGATTCCCAACCAGGCCGCCTGGATCGCCACCGTCCCGGCGGCGATCGCCCAGCTCAACGCCGAGGGCGGACCACGGATCGTGCGCACCAACTACTTCAACTCCGGGTGGGGCACCCTGGTGCCGAAGGCGGTGGGGTTGGCAGCGCTCCGCGAGGCGTACGCCAAACGGCCGTACGTCTGAGCTGACGCCGGGGGCCCGGTCGGCATGCTGCGGCCGGGCCGACCGGGGAACCCTATGCTCGAATCATGGAACTGCGGATCTTCACCGAGCCCCAGCAGGGCGCCAGCTACGACCAGTTGCTCGCCGTCGCCCGCTGCGCCGAGGACGCCGGCTACGGCGCGTTCTTCCGGTCCGACCACTACCTGGTGATGGGTGGCGGGAGCGGCGAACCCGGCCCCACCGACGCGTGGACCACGCTCGCCGGCCTGGCGCGGGACACCAGCCGCATCCGGCTCGGCACGCTGATGACCGCCGCCACCTTCCGGCTGCCCGGCCCGCTGGCGATCACCGTGGCGCAGGTCGACCAGATGAGCGGCGGCCGGGTCGAGCTGGGCATCGGCACCGGCTGGTACGCCGAGGAGCACAGCGCGTACGGCATCCCGTTCCCGCCGCTGGCCGAGCGGTTCGACCGGCTGGAGGAGCAGCTCGCCGTCATCACCGGGCTCTGGTCCACGCCAGGCGGGGAGCGGTTCGACCACGACGGCCGGTACTACCCGGTCAGTGACTCGCCAGCCCTGCCCAAGCCGGTGCAGCAGCCGCGTCCACCGATCCTGCTCGGCGGGACGGGCCCGAAGCGCACCCCCCGGCTGGCCGCCCGCTACGCCGACGAGTTCAACCTGCCGTTCGCCTCGGTACCGGACACCGCGGCCCAGTTCGACCGGGTCCGCGCGGCCTGCGTCGAGATCGGCCGGGACCCGGCCGACATGGTCTGGTCCAACGCCCTGGTGCTCTGCTGCGGGCGCGACGACGCCGAGGTGGCCCGCCGGGCCGCGGCCATCGGCCGTGATCCGGGCGAGCTGCGGGCCAACGGTCTGGCCGGGACACCCGGCGAGGTGCTGGACACCATCGGCCGGTACGCGGAGATCGGCAGCGAGCGGCTCTACCTCCAGGTGCTGGACCTCGACGACCTGGAGCACCTGGAGCTGGTCGCCGGTGAGGTGATGGCGAAGCTCTGAGCCAGGCGGGCGGGCGTGGAACGACGCCGCCGGTCAGGCCCGGTGCACGCCCGTTCGTGCCGCGTGCGGGTCGCCCAGCACGGTGTCCAGCCGCCCGTCCCGGTCACTGTCCACATAAGTGATGTCCGGGATGCCGTCGCCGTCCACGTCGATCTGGACCACGTCGGCGACGCCGTCACCGTCGAGGTCGGTGACCACCTCCACCGAGCCGTCCAGGTGGCGGGTCACGATCGACTGGGCGCCCGGGGCGCGCGGCGGCGGGCCGGGTGCCGGCACCGGCGTCGGGGCGGGTGCGGGCGCCGGGGTGGGTCGAGGGCCGGGGGTGGGCGAGGGGTGGCTCGGCAACCCGTCGGCCGGCGGTGCGCTTGCCTGCTCGATGCCGGTCCCGGTCGGGTCCAGCTCCTCCTCGGAGGGGTAGACGTCACCTCGTGCGGCCGGATCACGGTAGCTGCTCATGGGCGTAGGGTTCCCCGACGATGACGAGAACAACCGTGCCCGATCGACCGGTGTCCTCGGTGCCCGGTTTGGCGGAAGATGCGGGGACCGACGCCACGGTCATGAACGGGGGTCCGAGCGTGGAACTGCGCCGGAGTCGGGGCGCCCGCCTGCTCGCCCTGGTCTGCGTACTCGGTGGGGTGCTCCTGCTGGTCTATCCCAGCGACGGCGCCCTGTTACGGACGATCATCGCGGTGGGGGCGATCGCGCTCGGCGCGCTGGCGCTTGTCAGCGCGCTGCGTCCGTTCCGATTCGGGATCCACCCGGACGGGCTCAGCATCCGGCGGCCCGGCCTGCGCCGGGAGATCCGGTGGGCCGAGGTCGGCGCGCTGGTCCTCGATGAGCCGCCCCGGCGCGACGGCCACCCGGAGCCGCCGCGACTGCTGCTGGTCCCCGCGCCGGGCGTGACGCTCGAGCCGGCGACCGCCCGCCATCCGCTCGACGGCCGACCGGCCATCGAGCTGCTCGTCCTCGACCAGGTTCGGGAGCAGCCCGAGCAGGTGGCCGCCGCGCTCACCCACCACGCCGGAGACCGATTCGTCGACCTGCTCGCGCTGCGACGCGACGCCTTCGACGCCCCGGACCTCCCGGTCGGCCTGCGCGGCTACCAGATGGACCGGGTCGACAGGCTGATCCGACGCGGCCAGGACGCCCTGATGTCCGGGGACGCGTCGACGCGGCAGGCGGCCCGGGGCGAGATCGAACGCGCCACCCTGGCCGGCCTGCCGATCGCCCAGCGTGGCTACCACACCCTCCAGACGGATACGGTTCTGAGCGCCCTCGTCGCCGCGTTGGCCGACCAGCAGACCACCGATCGGGAGACCGCCACATGACCCCGCAGGGACCGCAGGACGCGTCGGGCACCGGCGTTCCGCGCCGCAACTGGGCCGGCAACGTACGGTACGCCGCGAAGGCGTTCCACCGGCCCACCTCCGTCGACGACCTGCGCCGGCTCGTCGCCGGCAGCAGCCGGATCCGGGCGGTGGGCAGCGGGCACTCCTTCAACCGTCTCGGCGACACCGACGGCGACCTGGTCAGCCTCGCCGGGCTGCCTCCGGTCGTCGAGGTGGACCACGAGCGCGGGCAGGTCACCGTGAGCGGCGCGATGCGCTACGGCGATCTCGCCCGACAGCTACACACCCAGGGGTACGCGCTGGCCAACCTCGCCTCGCTGCCGCACATCTCGGTGGCCGGCGCGGTGGCCACCGCCACCCACGGCTCCGGGCAGGCCCACGGCAACCTGGCCAGCGTGGTCGCCGGGCTGGAGTTGGTCACCGCCGACGGCGACCTGCTCCGGGTCGACCGCGACACCGACGCGGACACGTTCGCCGGCATGGTGGTGGGGCTCGGCGCGCTCGGCCTGGTCACCCGGGTCACCCTCGACGTCGTACCGACCTTCGCGCTGCGCCAGTACGTACGCCTCGACCTCGACCGGGCGGCGTTGGACGAGGCGCTCGGCTCGGCGTACAGCGTGAGCGTTTTCACCGACTTCCGGACGCCCCGGCTGCGCGAGGTGTGGCGCAAACAGGTGACGGACCAGCCGCCGCCCCCGGCGGACTGGCTGGGCACCACCGCCGCCGACCAGCCCCGGCACCCGGTGCTCGGGATGCCTGCGGAGAACTGCACCCCGCAGCTCGGCGAGCCGGGCCCCTGGCACGAACGGCTGCCGCACTTCAAGCTCGGCTTCACCCCGAGCAGCGGCGACGAACTGCAGTCGGAGTTCCACGTCGCGCGGACGGCGGCCTCCGACGCGCTCGCCGCGCTCGACGACGTGGCGGAGCTGATCGCCCCGGTGCTGCTGGTGTCCGAGCTGCGGACGGTGGCGGCCGACGACCTGTGGCTCAGCCCCAACTACCGGCGAGACAGCTTCGTGCTGCACTTCACCTGGGTCGACGACACCGCGGCGGTGCTGCCCGTGGTGGCCGCCGTGGAGGAGCGCCTGGCGCCCTTCGCGCCCCGCCCACACTGGGGCAAGGTCTTCGTCACCGACCCGGCCGAGCTGTCCGCCCGCTACCCGAGGTACGCCGACTTCGCCGCGCTCCTGGCCCACCTGGACCCGAAGGGCACCTTCCGCACCGACGCGCTGGACCGCTACTTCCCCCGCTGACCCGGCCCCGCCCGGCCGCCCGGCGTGGGGGTGTGGAGGGTGCTGCGTTGGACGGCGCGGCTGATGTCGCTGGGGGAGACGATCCCGGTCAGGTGGCCGTCTTCGGTTACCACCAGTGCTCGGCCGTCGGCGCACGCGGTGAGCCGGGGGAGCAGGTCGTTGAGCTGTTCGCCGGGCTGGGCCAGCACCAGTTCGTCGGCCCGGCAGGCCACCTCGGCCAGCGTGGTCGACGCCCGCCGCTCGGGTGGCACGCCCCGCACCCGGTCGACGGTGACCAGACCGGTCGGCCGGCCGTCCTCGGTCAGTGGCAGCGCCGAATGCCGGTACGCGAACAGGTAGTGGTCGACGAAGTCCGCGACAGTCATCTCCGCCGAGGCGGTCTGCGGCTGCGGGGTCATCACGTCGCCCACCCGGATCCCGCGTAGGGCGGTCCCGGTGCGGGCCTGCCGTTCCTCCATCCCGGCCGCGCCGATCAGGAACCAGCCGATCAGCGCCAACCAGAGCCCACCGAAGCCGACCCCGGACAGGAACTGCCACAGCCCCAGGCCGATCAGCAGCACACCCAGCACCCAGCCGGCCCGGGCGGCGACCACCGACGCCCGGGTCCGGTCGCCGGTGGCCTTCCAGACCGCGGCGCGCAGCAGCCGACCACCGTCCAGGGGTGCGGCCGGCAGCACGTTGAAAATGGCAAGCAGTACGTTGATGCCCGCCAGCCAGGCCACCGCCCCGAACAGCAGCCCGCCCTGCCCGGCCAGCGCGAGCACCGCCGCGATGGCGCCGAAGAACGCCCCGATCAACAGGCTCACCAGAGGGCCCACGCCCGCGATCCGCAACTCCGCGCCCGGGTCACGCGGCTCGCCCCGCAACTCGGCGACGCCGCCGAACAGCCACAGCGTGATGCCGTCGACCTCCAGCCCGTTGCGCTTGGCCACCACCGCGTGCGAGACCTCGTGGGCCAGCAGGCCGACGAAGAAGACCACCGCCGCCGCCAGCCCGGCGAGGGTGTACGCCACGGGCGAGCGATCGGGGTACGAGCGCGGGAACTGGTTGGCGGCCAGCCCCCACGCGATCAGCGCGAAGATGACCAGCACGCTCCAGTTGACGCCGACCGGCACTCCCGCGACCCGGCCAAGCCGGAAACTGGCCCTCATCCCACCGAGGTACCCCGCCAGACCGCCGGCATGCCGACGAATCAAGCCCGTCGCGTGCCTTGTCGATCAGGTCCGGCTCGCGATCAACGCCGCGTTCGGCTCGGCCGCTCAACGGAGAGGCCTGATCCAGCTCAACCCGTGTCCGCCGGCTCAGCCCGGCCGTCCGCGGCTCAGCCTGGCCGTCCGCCGGTTCTCTCGATGAGCGGTATACCTCTGAGTCATATAAATACCTCTGAGGTATATCGCTTCCGCTTGGTCGTTGGTCGGGGCGGCTCGGTCGGGGGTCGCGGGCGTCCCGAATGCGGGTCCCGGTCTCGCGGGGCGGCGTTCGGTCACCAAGATTCGCGCAACATCAGGGATGGTGCCGCCTCCGACCCGCATGAGACAGCACTATCCCTGATGTTGCGGCGATCTTGGTCCGTTCGACCGGGGCCAGAGCTGCCGAGCCGAGTCGTCGCCGGATGGCCGGGTGCGGCGGTGGTGACCGTGGCCGCCTCCGTCGTGTCGCTCCGGCTTCATGAAGTCGGGGGGTCCCTGTGGGAGGGATGCCCCGACTTCGTGAAAGGCGAGTGGATCAAGCCCCGGGTGATGGGCGGCCCGGTCAGCGGCGGGGGGCTTCGCTGGCGATCGTCGCCTCGCGGGGTAGGGCCGCCGCGCGCAGCGCCCAGTCCAGTGCGTAGTCGGCGATCGGCTCCCAGCCGGGCTGTCCGACGGTGAAGTGTGATCGGCCGGGGAACCCCTCGTATGCGGTGAGGGCGCGGGACTTCTGGTAGAGCCCGGCGTTGGCGCGGACCACCGACGCCGGCACCACGTGGTCGGACTCGCCGGCCATCAGCAGCAGCGGTGCCCGGTCGTTGCGCCCGATGTCGACGCGGGCGGGTGAGCGGGGGTCGACGTTGGCGAAGGCGCCCTCGAAGAAGACCCGGCCGGCACCGGGGACGGCGTAACGCTGCCAGGCCCGGTCGGAGTCCTCGCGGCTCATCGTGTTGCCGAAGGTGTAGGCGAAGTCGTCAGGGGTGAACGGGACGGCCTTGCTGCGGTTGGCGGGGCTGCGCAGGATCGGGAAGCCCGAGCGCAGCTGACTCAGCGGTACCTTGAGCACCCCCTTGATCGCTGCGGGATGCACCCCGACCACCGCCGCGCCGAGGCCCCGGTCGGCGAGGACCTGCGCGAAGAGGCCACCGAACGAGTGCCCCATGATGATCGGCGGTCGGGGCAACGCCCGAATGATCTTGTCGTAGTGCGCGACGATCGTGGCCATGCTCTGCTCGGCGATCGGGGCGGGGTCGTCCCGCAACTGCTCCACCGACCGGTCCATGCCGGGCCACGCGGGGGAGATGACGTGCATGCCGCGTTCGGTGTAGCGCTGGGCCCACCCCTCCCAACTGCGTGGCGTCATCCAGAGTCCGTGGATCAGCACGATCGTGTCGACCTGACCCTGCGGCGTGGCACCCATCGCGTCCTCCCGGTGTCGCGGCATCGGCCCGGCGGTTACCCGTTGCCGGGCGGGGAAACCCTCCGGGGGAGCGGGCCCCTGACAAATGTCACGGTCGGGGCGTGACGACCGCTCCGGGCACCGGGGTACGCGCCGCCGGAGCATGATTGGCATGACCAGTACGCATCCGGCTGTCGAGTTGGACGGCCTCACCAAGAGCTTCGGCGCGGTCACCGCGGTCGACGGGTTGAGCCTTCGGGTGCAGCCCGGCGAGGTGGTGGCGTTCCTCGGTCCGAACGGCGCGGGCAAGACCACCACCATCGACATGCTGCTCGGGCTGTCCCGCCCGGACACCGGCACCGTCCGCGTCCTCGGAGGCAGCCCTGACGACGCGGTGGCCCGAGGTCGGGTGGCCGCCGTACTCCAGACCGGCGGGTTGCTCAAGGACCTCACCGTGGGTGAGACGGTGCGGATGACCGCCCACTTCTACCGGCACACCCGCCCGGCGGCGGAGGTGCTGGAGCGGGCCGGCATCACCGACATCGCCGACCGGGTGGTCGGGCGCTGCTCGGGTGGTCAGCAGCAGCGACTGCGCTTCGCGCTGGCTCTGCTGCCCGACCCGGACCTGATGGTGCTCGACGAGCCGACCACCGGCATGGACGTCGAGGGGCGGCGGGACTTCTGGCAGGCTCTCCGCCGCGACGCCCGCCGTGGACGGACCGTTATCTTCGCCACCCACTACCTGGACGAGGCGGACGCGTACGCCGACCGGATCGTGCTGGTCCGCCAGGGGCGCATCGTCGCCGACGGCACCACCGCCGAGATCAAGAACCTGGCCGCCGGCCGTACGGTGCGGGCCACCCTGCCCGGTGCCGACCAGGCCGCGCTCGCCGCGCTGCCCGGCGTGGACGCCGTGGAGGTGCGCGGCGACAGCGTGCTGGTGCGCACCGGCGACTCGGACGCGATCGCGCGGCACCTGCTGACCCGGACCGCCGCCCGGGACGTCGAGATCACCTCCCGCAACCTCGAGGACGCCTTCCTCGCCCTGACCACCACGCAGACCGGAGCCTGAGATGACCACCTCCACCCCCGTCCGCCCCGGTGTCACCGAGCCGGACCGCCGGCTGCCCGCACTTGGCGGGTTCGCCCCCGGTGCCCTGCTCATCGAGGTGCGTCGGGTGCTGCGCAACCGCCGTACCCTCGCCTTCACGCTGATCATGCCGGGCGTCTTCTTCCTCATCTTCGGCCTGCCGCAGGGCGGGCAGTCGCTGGACAACGGTCGGCCGGTGACGGCGTACATCATGATCAGCCTGGCGGTGTACGCGGCCATGGTGGCGACCACGAGCGTCGGTGGTGCGGTGGCCACCGAGCGCGCGCTGGGGTGGAGTCGGCAACTGCGGCTCACCCCGCTCCGCCCGGCCGCCTACGTGGCCACCAAGCTGATCACCGCGATGAGCCTCGGTCTGCTCGCGGTCGTCATCGAGTTCCTGGTGGGCGCGGTGGCAGGTGTCCGCGTCCCGGCGTACGTCTGGCTGCTGTCCGGGCTCGCCGCGTGGGTCGGCTCGCTGGTCTTCGCCGCGTTCGGTCTGTTCATCGGGTACCTGGCGCCGGCCGAGAACGTCATGCAGATCATCGGTCCGGTCCTGGCGGTGCTGGCCATGTTCGGCGGGCTGTTCGTGCCGGTCGAGGTGTTGCCGGACGTGCTCCAGCAGGTCGCGACGTTCACCCCGGTGTACGGCATGGGCGTGCTGGCCCGCGCCCCGCTGACGGGCGACGGGGTGAGCATGGCGGCGGTGGTGAACCTCGTCGTCTGGGCGCTGCTCTTCGGTGTCGGCGCGGCCCGGCTGTTCCGCCGGGACACCGCGCGGGTCTGAGCGACCGGGCCGCTAGCGTGAACCCGATGGACCTCTCGACCGGGCAGCCCTGGCCGGTGAGCCGCCACTGGCGGGTCACCGGCTGGCTGCTGGCCGCCGTCTGGCTGTTCTTCCTCAACGTGCCGCTTGCCACCGCGCTGCACCAGCCGGAGCCGTGGCGGCGGGTCCTCGGTGTGGTGGCCCTCGTCGTCTTCGGCGTCGGTTACGTGTTGCTGTTCCAGTGGGCGCGCAAGCTGCGCCAGTCCCTGTCGCCCATCCCGAGGGGTCGGGCGCGGGCCGGGCTGGCGCTGCTGCTCGCGGTGGGCCTGGCCAGTCTTCCGGGCACCGGCGGGGACTGGCTGGCCACCCTGGTCTACGTGGCCGCGGCGGCGGTGTTCCTGCTGCCGCCGTGGGAGGCGTTGGTCGTCGTCGTGCTCTGTGCGGTGACCCCCGTGCTGGCGTCCTGGCTGGTGTCGGGGTGGGAGGCGGAGCACGGCATCGTCTTCGCGGTGCTGCTCGCCTCGTTCGCCATGTTCGGGGTGGCCCAACTGGCCCAGCGCAACAGCGAACTCCGGGCCGCCCAGCAGGAGATCGGCCGGCTCGCGGTCGCCGAGGAGCGGTCCCGCGCCGCCCGCGACCTGCACGACATCCTCGGGCACTCGCTGACCGTGGTGGCCATCAAGGCCGAGTTGGCCGGGCGTCTGATCGAGGTCGACCGGGAGCGGGCCGCCGCCGAGATCGCCGAGGTGGAGGCGCTGGCCCGGGCCGCGCTTGCCGACGTACGACAGACGGTCGGGGCGTACCGCGAGGTGAGCCTCGCCGCGGAGCTGGCCGGCGCCCGTTCGGCGCTGGCGGCGGCGGGCATCGCGGCGGACGTGTCGACGGAGGTGCCGGAGCTGGCGGAGGAGTGGGACCGGCTGTTCGGCTGGGCGGTACGGGAAGGGGTGACGAACGTGGTCCGGCACAGCGGGGCGCGGTGCTGCGTGATCCGGGTGCACCCGGATCGGGTCGAGATCAGTGACGACGGCCGTGGCCCGTCCACTCCCGACCCGAGCGGGCACGGGCTTGTCGGCCTGCGGGAGCGGGCGCGGTTGCTGGACGCGGTGGTGACCGTCGGCCGCCGGCCGGAGGGCGACGGTTTTCTGCTGCGGGTGCACGCGCCGGGAGAGGCCCGGTGAGCGGAGGGTCCACGCCGATCCGGCTGCTGCTCGCCGACGACCAGGCGCTGGTCCGGGGTGCGCTGGCCGCCCTGCTCTCGCTCGAGGAGGACCTCACAGTGGTCGCCGAGGTCGGTCGGGGCGACGAGGTGGTGCCGGAGGCCCGCCGCAGCGCACCCGACGTCGCCCTGCTTGACGTGGAGATGCCCGGCCTGGACGGCATCGCCGCGACCGCCGCGTTGCGGGCCGCGCTGCCGACCTGCCGGGTGCTCGTGGTGACCACCTTCGGTCGGCCCGGCTACCTGCGCCGGGCGATGGAGGCCGGCGCGAGCGGCTTCGTGGTCAAGGACACCCCGGCCCGGCAGCTCGCCGACGCGGTCCGCCGGGTGTACGCCGGCCTGCGGGTGGTCGACCCGACGCTTGCCGCGGAGACCCTGGCCGCCGGAACCAGCCCGTTGACCGAGCGGGAGACCGAGGTGCTGCGGACCGCCCGCGGCGGTGGCACGGTCGCCGACCTGGCCAGGACGCTGCACCTGTCCGAGGGGACGGTACGCAACCACCTCTCGGCGGCGATCGGCAAGACCGGTGCGCGTAACCGGGCCGACGCGATCCGGGTCGCGGAGCAGAACGGCTGGCTGCTCGGCGAGTGACCGGCTGCGCCGGCGCTCAGGCGGTCGGTGGCGGTTCGGCCAGTTGGTCGACGACGACGACGCTGCTGCCGGGACGGACCTCGGCGAGCAGCTCCCGCTGACCGCTGCGGGTCAGCCGGATGCAGCCGTTCGTGGTGTTCTCGCCCAACTCGTCGTCGTGCTGCCAGGTGTGCACCCCGATGTGCGCGCCGCGCAGCCCGGACGGCACCGACTCCGGGTCGTCGGGCACCGAGCCGAGGGCGTAGATGTCCACCCCGCCGTAGACCTCCTCGGGTGGTGGGGTGCGGCCCAGGATGAAGGTCCGGCCCAGTGGGGTCTCCTGACCGGACTGGCCGAGGCTGACCTCCCAGGAGCGCACCGCCTTGCCGGCCCGGTACCAGGTGAGCCGGTGGACCTTGCGTTCCACCACGATCTGGTCGCGAAGCGGCACCGTCTCGAACCCGCCGGGCGGCAGCCAGGCGAGCCGGCGGTTGGCCGAGGGCAGCAGGACGGCCGTCCAGCCGGCGCGTCGCTCGGCGATCGGCATGGTCAGCTCGACACCGCGGATCGTCGGTTCGAGGAAGGCGCGCGGCCGACCGCCGGGCGCGTCGTACGCGGCGATCCGTCTGGTCGGGTGCACGCCTTCGGTGAGCGGTGTGACGTCCATGGTGGCCGGATCGGCCGGGAACCCTCCGGGTGCGGGGTCGTAGTCGACCACCGGCAGCCCGTCCGGTGCGGGCGCGGCCGGGGGGATCGACTCCTCCGGGCTCTGGTCCACGCTGCTCGGCGTCGGGTCGGCCAGCACGACGTTGCGGTCGTCGGGGGCCGTCGAGCTCGGGGTGAGGGCCTGGCCGACAAGCAGCGCGGTCACCAGCAGCGCGGGTACGCCGAGGGCGGCGGCCACCCAGAGGCCGCGACGGCGGTACGGAGTCTTTCGGTCAAACGGCACGAAACCACTCTATGGTGGCGGATGCTTCGGGGCCCCCGGTTCGGCGAGACCCGCCGTCCGGGAGCCCCGATCGCGTCAGACCCGGGCGCCGATGTGGATCGCCACGGCGTCGTGCGCCGGCACGTTCGCCGCGAACCAGCCGTTACCGTCCACCGTGATCACTGGCCCGCTGCACGAGCCGCCCGCGTACGTGCCGTGGATGACGTCGCAGTACCGACCGGCGGGCAGCCCGGTGTAGTAGGAGCGGCCGTTCACCGCGGCGTCCTCGTCGTTGACGGTGACGAAGCCCTTGCCGCTGCGGCTGAACGCGATGTGGTTGTTGCCGTTGTCGTACCAGTTGGCCACCCCGGCGCCCTCGGTGGCGTTGCGGAAGCCCACCATGTTGGCGATCACCGGCCAGCGGTGTTCGCACTCCCAGCCCGAGTAGCAGGCGGTGTTCAAGGTCTTGTTGCTGCCGTCCGAGGGCGGGCCGGCGTCCCGGTTGCTGAAGGTGTAGCTGGACATGACCGTCGGGGAGCCGTACGGCCAGGCCAGCATGAAGGCGTTCGCGAGCGCGTAGATGCCCCGGTCGCGGTAGGTCAGCACCCCACCCGAGTCGCGTTGGGTGTCGTGGTTGTCCACGAACACCGAGGCCGGGCCGGTGGGCAGGTGCCCCCAGCCCTCGCCGAAGTTGCGCAGGTACGCCAACCGTTCGGAGCGGAACACCCGGGCCAGGTCCTTGCCGTAGCGGAACTCGTGCACGTCACCGTTGCCGGTGTACTCGGTCGGTTGCACCGGCTCGCCGGCGCCGTAGATGACCTCCTGCACGATGTACGCGGAGCGGGACAGCTTGCCCCTGATCGCCGCGATGTCGGCGGCCGGCATGTGCTTGCTGGCGTCCAGCCGGAAGCCGTCCACGCCGAGCGAGAGCAGGTCGTTGAGGTACGAGGCGATCTTCGTGCGGACGTAGTCCGACTCGGTCGACAGGTCCGAGAGGTTGACCAACTCGCAGTTCTGCACCTCGTACCTGTCGTTGTAGTTGGCGATGTCGTCGCCGCCGTTGCGCCCGCAGTGGTGGAAGTCCTGGGTCTGGTAGATGCCCGGGTAGTCGTAGTGCGAGTAGGACGAGCCGGCCCAGCCGGTGCCGCCGTTGGCCTGACCGGACATGTGGTTGATCACCGCGTCGACGATCACCTTGACCCCGGCCGCGTGGCAGGTGGCGACCATCGACTGGAACTGGGCCCGGGTGCCCTTGCGGGACTCGATCCGGTAGCTGACCGGCTGGTACGCCATGTACCACTGGTTGCCCCGCACGTGCTCCTGTGGGGGTGAGACCTGGACGTAGCCGTAGCCCTTGGGGCCGAGGGTGCTCTGGCACTCGCTGGCCACCGAGGGCCAGTTCCACTCGAAGAGTTGGACGATGACCTTCTTGCCGCCCGGCGGGGCGGCGACGGCCGGGGTTGCCGGCACGGTGGTGGGCGCGAACAGGCTGGCGATCAGGCCGAGGGTGAGGAGCGCCGAGCCGCGTCGTCGTCGGTGCATGGGGACTCCTGACGGGAGCGGGGGTGGTGGTGCGGTGGGGGAGTGCCGGGTTGTCAGAATCTTGCAACCCTGGCTGAAAGTTGCTGAAAGATTACAAGCGTGTTGCAGCGACTGTCAATGCATGGACATCTGTCGCTGTCCCGCGTGCAGCGGGAAGTGGGCGCAACGCACGGCTGTGCCCCTCGGTTCGATTCTGGCCCAAGAAATTTTCGTCGCCGGGTGATCCGCGCGCCCCGCCGGTCCGTACTGGATGGGGGAGCAGGGGTCGGCCGGTGGTACGCCGCCGCGAGACGATCGAGGAGCAGATGGCCCGGGCACAGCAGGACAACAAGGCGGCGACCGTCCGGACCAGCGCCAGCAGTCGGGGGGTGCGTACTCCGTCACGGTCGGCGAGCGCCCTCCTGATCGCGTCGCTGCTCGCGGCGCTCTGGGCGGCGATCATGCTGACCGGCGCCGGCCAGAAGGCGTACGCGTATGGCTTCTTCTTCACCGAGTTCTTCGCCGGGGTGATCTCCCTGGTGACGTTGAGCCTGACCGTGATGCTCGGTCTGCTCGCCACCGACCGACTGGTGCTGCGCATTCCGCACCGGGTGCTGATGCAGTCGGCGCACCGGGCCACCGGCGTGCTGGGCGTGGCCGGCCTCGGCTTCCACGTCCTCACCAAGATCGCCACCGGGCGGGCGGCGGCGACCGACGCGCTGGTGCCGTTCGTCGGCGGCCGAGGGCTCTACGTGGGGCTCGGCACCGTCGCCGCACTGCTGATGGTCAGCGTGATCTGGACCGGCATCATCCGCGCCCGCTTCGCCGACGTCGGTCCGAAGTGGCTGTGGCGGGCCCTGCACTCCGTCGCGTACCTGGCCTGGCCGTTCGCCGTGGTGCACGGCCTCAACGCCGGTCGCGCCGCAGCGCCCTGGGTGATGTTCAGCTACCTGGGCTGCATCCTGCTGGTGGTGCTGGCCCTGCTGGTCCGGCTCTCGGTCAGCATCGGTCGGCGCAGCCGCGAGCAGCACCAGGCAGCGGTGCGCAACGCGGTGATGGCTGGCCGGGCCGAGGAGGCGAAGACCGCCCGAACGCTGCTTGCCGGGTTGGGGCGGCGCAGCAAGCCCGCCGACAAGCGTCCCGCCTGGGCGGACACCACCACCGCCACCTGGGCCGCCCCGGCCGCGCGGCGCGACCCGGAACGGTTCACCGTCCCGGTGGTGCCCGAGCCCGGCTCGCTCGTCGAGCCGGCCCGGCCCACTCGACGCCGCCGGGAGGAGGAGCCGGCCGCCCGCCGCGACGCCGAACGGTCCTCGCGCGGCCGACGTGCCGAGGAGGAGCCGACGACCCGTCGGTCGGCCCGGCGCAGCGTGGAGGAGACCGACACCCGTCTACGCGACGAGGAGGAGGTCGAGCCGGTGACCCGGCGGCGCGCCTCGCGTACCCGCGACGAGGTGGCACCGGCCGGACGGCGCCGTGCCGAGGAGCCGGCCGCCGAGCGGTCCCGTCGCCGGTCCCGCAGCGAGGACGACGGCAGCCGCTACTCGGCGCCGCCGCAGCCGGCCCTCGACGAGCCCGAGGAGCCGTGGGACAGCCCGCGCCGGTGGCAGGGCAGCGAGCCGGTCTCCGCCGAGCCGATCTCCAGCAACCCGATCTCGTCGGCGCCGCGCAGCGGCAGCGGCCGGCACAGCGTCGAGGACGACCTGCCCGAGGAGCCGGACTACTGGCGTCCGCCGGCCCGGTACGTGCCGGACGAGGTGCCGCCGCCCGTCGACGACACCCCGACCCTCGTCGACCTGGCGTCCCGCCGCGCCAAGCGGGCCGCCGGCGACGGCCGCTCCGCCAAGCGCCGCAAGGCGAGCGCCGACGCGGTGGACGGGGCCTACTGGGCCGGTCTGCGGGGTGAGGCGAAGTGATGCGGACCGCCGTGCCGCCGGTCGCCTGCGTGGGTGAGCCCCGGCTCACCGCCGGCTTCGCCGAGTACGGCCGACTCGACCTGCGCGCGCACGAGGACGTGCACGGACCGATCGGCCCGATGGAGCCCGCGCAACTGCTCCAGCTCGCCGAGGGCATGCAGCTCAAGGGCAAGGGCGGGGCGGGGTTCCCGTTCGCCCGCAAGATGCGCGCGGTGCTGGAGTCCTGCGAGCGGCAGGACCTGGCCGCCGTGGTGGTGGTCAACGCCACCGAGGGGGAGCCGGCCAGCTGGAAGGACAAGGTCCTGCTGACCCGCGCCCCGCACCTGATCCTGGACGGCGCGGCGCTGGCCGCGTACGCGCTGGACGCCGACGAGATCGTGATCGGCGTGGCGGACGACGGGGTCGGCCGGGACTCGCTGATGGAGGCCCTCGACGAGCGCCGGATGCCGGTGCAGACGACGATCGTGACCGTGCCGCACCGGTTCATCTCCGGTGAGGGCGGCGCACTCGTCAACGGCATCAACGGGCTGCCGCACATCCCGCCCGGCACCAAGAAGCGCTCCAGCGACTCCGGGGTCAGCGGCCTGCCCACCCTGCTGTCCAACGCCGAGACGTACGCCCAACTCGCCATCGGCGCCCGACTGGGCCCGTACGAGTACGCGGCGCTCGGCACCGACGACGAGCCGGGCACCGTGCTGCTCACGGTGACCGGCGCGGCGGGTCGACCGGCCGTGGTGGAGTGCACCGCAGGCATGCCGCTGCGCGACGTCCTCGACCTGTGCGAGGTGCCGGACGTCCAGGGCATCCTGATGGGCGGCTACCACGGCAAGTGGATCACCCCGGAGGCGGCGGAGAAGGCCGAGGTCTCCCGCAAGGGTCTGGCCGCCGTGGGGGGCACCCTCGGCGCCGGCATCATCGTCCCGCTCGGCGTCGACACCTGCCCGCTCGGTGAGGCCGCCCAGGTGGTGCGCTACCTGGCCGGCGAGTCCGCCGGCCAGTGCGGACCGTGCAAGATGGGCCTGCCGGACCTGGCCCGCGCGGTGGACCTGGCCGTCGCCGGCAGCCAACCGGCGGACGTCGTGCGCGCCGCCGCCGGCGAGGTGAGGGGCCGGGGCGCGTGCAGTCACCCGGACGGCACCGCCCGGTTCGCGCTCTCCGCGATCGAGGTCTTCACCGAGGACCTGCGGCTGCACAGCACCGGCGACGGCTGCGGCCGACGGGTCAAGGGCGTGATGGGGCTGCCGGGCGCACCCGACGCGAACCCGCAGAAGCTCACCCTGGACTGGTCGCGCTGTGACGGGCACGGCCTCTGCGCGCACGTCGTACCGGACTTCATCCGGCTCGACGCGAACGGATTCCCCGCCTTCCCGGCCACCCCCGTGCCGACCTGGCTGCGCGAGGGCGCGTTGAAGGCGGTCAAGGTCTGCCCGGAGCTGGCGCTGCGACTCGCCAAGGCCGAGTAGGCAAGCTTCGAGGTCCAGCAGGGGTCCCTTCCGGACCGGAACGGAGAAGCGGATGCGGATCGGCATGGCGTGCGGAACGCTCGGGCGGGTGCGCCCTCGGGCAGGGGTCGGGCAACTGCGCCGCGCCGTCACCGTCGGCGCGCTCGTCACGGCCCTGTTCGGCGTCGCCGCCTGTACCGGTACCGCGCCCGGTGGGCCCGTCGCCGCCGGATCGCCTCCGGCTTCGACCGGCTCGCCGACCACCCCGACCACGCCGACCGGGACGCCGGCCACGCCGAGCGGCGGACCACCCGCCGCTGCGGCGCAGGTCCCGGACGTGCTGCGCTTCACCGGGACCACCCTCGGCGGGGCCGCGTTCGACGCGGCCCAGCTCGCCGGCCGGCCGGTGGTGCTGTGGTTCTGGGCGCCGTGGTGCGCCACCTGCGCCAGCCAGGCCTGGACGGTGGCCGAGATCGCACCGAAGTACCGGGACACCGTGCCGATCGTCGGCGTCGCCGGGCTCGGCGAGCGGAAGGCCATGAAGGAGTTCGTCACCGAGTTCGAGCTCGGCGCGACGCCGCAGATCGAGGACGGCAAGGGCGTGCTCTGGAAGCGGTTCAAGGTGACCGAACAGAGCATCTTCGTCATCATCGACCGGAACGGCGCAGTCGTCCACCAGGGCTTCCTGGACGGTGAGGCGCTCACCGCCAAGGTCGCCGCACTGGCCGGGGCGTGACCGCCGCACTGCTGCTCGCGCTGACCGCCGGCATGCTCGGCGCGGTCAACCCGTGCGGCTTCGCGCTGCTGCCCGCGTACCTCTCGCTGTTGGTCGCCGGGACGTCGGACACCCGCGGCGCGGTCGGCCGCGCGCTCACCGCGGCGGCCGGGCTGACAGTGGGGTACGTGCTGGTGTTCGGCGCGTTCGGCCTGGCGCTCGCGCCGCTTGCCGGCTGGTTACGGCCCCGGCTGCCGTGGCTGACCGTGGCGCTCGGGGTGCTGCTGGTGGTGGCCGGCTGCTGGTTGCTTGTCGGTCGGCGGCTGCCAGCCCCCGGCTGGTCCGCACGGGCCCCCCGACTGACCCGGTCCTGGCCGTCGATGGCGCTGTTCGGCGCGGCGTACGCGCTGGCGTCGCTCGGCTGCGCCATCGCGCCGTTCCTGGCGATCGTGGTGACAAGCCTCCAGGCCGGCTCGACCGGCCAGGGGTTGGCGCTGTTCGGCGCGTACGCCCTCGGGATGGGTCTGGTGGTCGCGGTCGCCGCGCTCGGGGTGGCGCTGCTGCGCGACGGTCTGGTGGCCCGGCTGCGCGTCGCCGGCGCGCTGGTGCCCCGTCTCGGTGGCCTGGTGCTGGTGCTCGCCGGCGGCTACGTCGCCTGGTACGGCTGGTACGAGCTGCGGCTTGCCGCCGGCCGCCGGGACGCGCTGCACGACCCGGTCATCCGGGTGGCCGCCCAGGTCCAGCGAGCCCTGGCCAACACCGTGGACCGGATCGGCCCGACGGTGCTCCTCGCCGCCTTGGCCCTCCTCCTCGTAACCGCGTTCTTCCTGAAGCGCCGCCCCACCCCAGCCCTCGTTGATCATGAAGTTATCGCCCCGACGCGCCGAGGCGAGGGGCAACAACTTCATGATCAACGGTGAGGAAGCGGTGGGGATCTGAGGTAACGCGTTTGGTCTTGACATCTGGAAACGATCATCGGAGGCTGGCTGACAACGTTGTCACACCGAAGGGCCACCATGCGTATATCCGAATTCGAGTTGAGCAGGCGGCGGCTCCTCATCCTTGGCAGCGCCGTCGGCGCTGGACTCGCCATCGCCCGACCCGCCGCCGCCCAGGCCGCGCCAGCCGCCACCACGTCCCCGGTTGCGGCCACCGGCCCGGTCGCCACCACCTACCACGCGCTGCTGCTCGCCCACACCCGATGGGCCGAGGAGCAATGGGATCCCGCGATCAACGCGTACCGCCTCGCGGACTTCAGGTTCGCCGTCGTCCTGGGTAACGCGGTCCTGCTCACCTCGCCCGGCTACGACCCGGCGGCAGCAGGGGTCGACCGGGACACGCTGCACGCCCGTACTGTCGCCACCATCCGCCGGTTCGCGGCCACCAACCGGCTCGCCGGCGGCACCGAGTGGGGCCGACAGCTGTTCTGGGACAGCACCTTCGAGCTGTACTTCGTCCTGGCCGCCCGACTGCTCTGGTCCGAACTGGACGAGGTGACCCGCACCAACGTCGACCGCATCGCCCGTGGGCAGGCCGCGTACGCCCATTCCCTCGGGACCGGTAACGACCCGCTGAGTGGCAGTTGGACGCCGAACGGCCTCACCGGTGGCTGGATCGGTGACACCAAGCTGGAGGAGATGGGGGTCTACGCCCAGGCGATCGCACCCGGCCTGGCGTGGGCGACTGACGACCCCGAAGCCCCGGCGTGGCGCGAGCGGTTCCTGACGTGGACGCTCAACGCGACCGGACTACCGGCAGCCGACCGTGCCAACCCCGCCGTCGTCGACGGTCGGGCGGTCGCGGACTGGAACAGCGCCCACAACATCCACGACACGTTCCTGGTCGAGAACCACGGCTCCTTCGGCCCGCACTACCAGGAAGAACTGTGGCGCACCGCGGGTCGTACCGCGGCGCACTTCCTGGCCGCCGGCCAACCGCTCCCCGAGGCACTCACCCGGCAGCCCAGCGGCGCCGAGCTGTGGCGGACCATGCGGCTGCTGGCAAGCGATGCCGGCGAACCCTTCATGCCGATTGTCGCGGACCGCTACCACCTGTACGGCCGTGACGTCCTGCCGCTCGCCTTCCTCGCGCAGGTCCAGGGCGACCGGCACGCCGCCCGCGCCGAGGCGGACCTCGCCGACCGGCTCATGCCCTACCTGAACTACCCGCCGGAGAATCGGCTCACCAAGTTCAGCGGCGAGCCGAAGTACGAGCCCGAAGCCCGGGCCGAACTCGCCATCAGTTATCTCTTCCACTCCTGGCGGGCAGCCAACGGCGGCGTGGTCGAGCCGGTCGCCAGCACCACGTTCTTCGCGGCGGCGGCGGGCACCCGGGACTTCGGCGAGCAGGCCGGGCTGACCGCCCAGCAAACTCCGACCGCCTTCGCCGCCGCGGTCAGCAAGACCGGGTTCGTCTCGTTCCAGTGGGCCCCCGCCCACGACAACTGGTTGTTCGACACCCGGGCCGCCTCGCTGCTGCCGAGGCAGTCCGCGCCGGTCCTCGGCCGCACCTCTGCCGCGTACACCGTGGCCCGGGACGGTCTCGACGCCACCGCGACAGTTCTCCGCGTCGCCGGCGGCACCGCCGGATACGTCACGCTGCCCACCGGTACGGTCGTGTACGCCACCACCGGCACCGGTGCCGACGAGGGCACGCTCACCCTGTTCAACCTGGACATGCCTGGTGTGCCCGGGCTCACCGGCACCCGTACCTTCACCGGCGAACAGGGGTCCGTCACCCTGGCCGGACAATCGGGCGTCGGCGACGGCGGAACCGACCAGATCAGCTTCGCGCCTCGTTCCGCGAGGTACGTGCGGATGCTTGGCCGAACCCCCGTCAACCAGTACGGCTACTCGCTGTTCGCCTTCGCCGTGCAGAACGCCGGCGGGGTCGACCTCGCCGTCGGCCGGCCCACCACGGCCTCGTCCGCCGACCCCGCCTACCCTGCGGCACGGGCGACCGACGGAAACCCCGGCACCCGCTGGGCGGTCGCCCGGGAGGAACGCGCCCGCGCGGACAGTTGGCTCGCCGTCGACCTCGGCGGGCCCATCGACATCAGCGGCGTACGTCTGGACTGGGAGGCCGCGTACGGCACCCGCTACGTCATCCAGACCTCTCTCGACGGCACCGACTGGAGCGACGCGGCGGTCGTGCCGGACAGCCCGACCATCGCCGGCTCCTGGCTGGACGTCGACGGACGAGCCGGTCTGGTGGTGCACAACGCCACGAATCCGATCACCGTGACCGCCGCCACCGTCACCCTGTCCAGCGGACCGGCCACCGGCAGCACTCGGCTGGTCATCGAGGGGTACGCGGGCGCGAGCAGGTCGGCCCTCGCCGCCGCGGCGTCTCGAACCCTGCCCAGCGGCGGTCCGGAGGCGTTGCGGGTGAGTGACGCGGACGGATACCTGAGCCTGTTCAACCTGTCCGGCGACGACATCACGACGGCGGCCGTCACGCTTCCGCAGCACGCCACGCTGCGGCTGTACCGCGGAAGCCAGGTCACCGGATCGGGGACCAGCACCTATCAGGTCGACCTTGCCGCCGCGACCGCACGCGTCGAGCCGCCCCGGTTCACCGCGACCGCGGCACACCCGGAGAAGGTGATCCCCGCCGGTACCCGGTTCGACGTCACCGACTCGCACCACCTCCGAATCACCGCACCCGCCGGGCAGATGGTGAAGGTGCAGGTGGAGTGCGCGGCCGGCGGCGCCCGACAGCGGGTGACGGTTCCCGCAGGGCACCGCAAGGACGTCGCGTTCGCAGGTGGGACGGTGACGCCGACAAGTGACCTGGCCCGGTCCCGGACGACCTTCCCGACGTCACCGCTTCCGGCCGGCATGACCGACCCGTCGGCAGCCGTCGACGGCGACCCGGGGACCGCCTGGCAACCCGGCCCGAACGGCCGACTGGTGATCGACCTCGGATCGCTGCGGGAACTGGCCTCGGTCCGCCTGACCTGGACCCCCGGTCGGCGGCGGCCGATCACCGTGGCCACCTCGGCCGACGGACTCGGCTACGTGGCGGTCGCCTCGGTTGCGAAGCCGAAACCCGAGACCACCGTCACGACCACGTCCTCCGGGCGGTACGTGGCGATCACGGTCGCCGACTGGCAACCCGGTGACGCCCGGCTGACCTCCGTGGAGGCGTTCGGTGCCTGAACCCTCGGGATCGACAACGGTCTGACACCCGTGGCCCGAAACGGCGGCGGCGGGGCTGGTGCGGATCGCACCAGCCCCGCCGCCGAGTGCTGCGGGGGCCGGCTAGCGCAGGGGGGTCAGACGGTCGGTGCCCAGGCGCTCCTGGAGGACCTTCGGGACCAGGACGCTGCCGTCGGCCTGCTGGTACTGCTCCAGGATGGCCGGGAAGAGCCGGCTGGTGGCAAGCGCCGAGCCGTTGAGCGTGTGCACGAAACGGGTCTGCTTGCCGCCCGGCTCGCGGTAGCGGATGGCGGCCCGGCGAGCCTGGTAGTCACCGGCCCAGGAGACCGACGACACCTCCTTGTACTTCCCGGTGCTCGGCATCCACACCTCGATGTCGAGGGTCTTCTTCATCGAGGCGCTGGCGTCACCGGCCGAGAGCAGCGTGCGCTGGTAGTGCAGGCCCAGCCCCTCGACCAGGCTCTCCGCGTGGGCGAGCATCTCCTCGAGCGCGGCGTCGGCCTGCTCGGGGAGGGTGAACTGGAAGATCTCCACCTTGTTGAACTGGTGGCCGCGCACGGTGCCGCGCTCGTCCGAGTGCGAGCCGGCCGACTCCCGCCGGTAGCACGGGGTGTACGCGAACGCCTTCAGCGGCAGCTTCGGGGTCTCCAGGATCTCGTCCTGGTATGCGCCGAGGATCGCCGTCTCCGACGTGGGCAGCAGGAACTGGCCGCGCGGAGCGGACGCCGAGTCCAGGTGGTAGACGTCGTCGTAGAACTTGGGGAACTGCCCGGCGGCGAAACCGGCCGAATCCAGCAGCAGGTGCGGCGGGAGCAGGAACTCGTAGCCGGCCCTGATGTGCTGGTCGACGAAGTAGTTGAGCAGCGCCCACTCCAGCCGGGCGCCGACCCCGGTGTAGATCCAGAAACCGGAACCGCCGAGCTTCACGCCGCGCTCGTAGTCGACCAGGCCGAGCGCGCGGCTCAGCTCCACGTGGTCGCGGACCTTCTCGATCACCGGCGGCTCACCGAAGGTCTTCACGACCCGGTTGGCTTCCTTGCCGCCGGCCACCACGTCGTCGCTGGGCAGGTTGGGCAGCTCGCTCATCGCGTCGCGCAGTCGGGCCTGCACCTCGTCCAGCTGGGACTCCAGCTCGGCGAGCTGCTTACGCTCGGCCTCCGGTGCGGCGACCTGCGGCTCTTCGCCGGCCCGCTTGGCCTGGGCGTACGCCCGGGCCTCCGCCTTGCGGCGCTGCCGCTCGGCGTCGATCTCCGTGATCAGGGCGCGGCGTTCCTGGTCGAGCCGCTGGATCTCGTCCAGGGATCGGGTGACCTCGGCGGGATCCAGACGCTTCGCCAACGCGGTCGCCACCGCCTCGCGATCCTTCCGGATCAACTCCATGTCGAGCATGCTGCTCCGTACGCCTCCGTCCGGGGTTCACTGGTGAACCATCAGATGCTACCGTCGCGGCCCCCTCGGCCCGGGACGGGGAGGTTCTCCAGCCGGATCGGCATCAGCACCGAGTAGGTGTCCGTGTCGTCCGGCCGGCGTACGGCCAGCGGGGCGATCGGCCCGTCCAGCTCCAGCACCAGTTGCGCCGCGCCGGCCGCGTCCAGCGCGTCCAGCAGGTAACCACCGTCCACCCCGACCCGCAGCGCGTCGGTGCCCATCTCGGCGCTGCGAAGCAGCCGAAGGTCGCCCTGGTCGTCGACGCCGAGCACGGTGACCTTCCGGGTCGTGCCGTCGTGGTCGAGCGCGACAGTGGGTGCCGCCGGGTCGACCAGCGCGGCCCGCAGCGCGGCCACGTCCACCGGGATCCGGCGCGCGGTCTGCCGCTCACCGACGGACTTACGGAGCAGCCGGTGGTAGTCCGGGAAGTCGTACGGCAGGGCGGTGCCGGTCACCGTGTGCTCGGCCGCCCGCACCCGCAGGTCCGCACCCGCCACGCTCAGCCGCACCGGCCAGGCGTCGGCGGTGTCGAGCAGCGGCCGGAGCGCGTCGACGAGGGCCACCGGCACGAACACCCGTACCGGCGGTCCGTCGACGTCGGCACCGGCCCGCGCCAGCGCGAGTCGGTACCTGTCGGTGGCGACCAGCCGGACGCCGTCGGGCTCCACGTCGAACAGCACGCCCGCGAGCATCGGCAGCTCCGGGTCGACGCTGACGGCGAAGCGCACCGCGTCGAGCGCGGCGGCCAGGGCGGCGGGGGAGACCAGCAGCGTGGTGGCGGTCGGCGGGGCCGGGTCGACCAGGGCCCGGAGCCGATCGACCTCGCGGCGGGCGTCGCTGAGCCCGTCGGCGAGCCGGCGTAGGTGCGCGTCGAGCAGCTGGTGCACCACGGCCGGCTCGGCGCGTACCGCGGCGGCGATCTCCGGCACCGGCATGCCGATCCGGCGCAGCCCGGCCACCAGCCGGGCCGGGGCGATCTGCCCCTCGGCGTACCAGCGGTAGCCAGTCACCGGGTCGACCATCGCCGGCTCCAGGACCCCCGCCGAGTCGTAGAAGCGCAGGGCGCTGACGGTCAGGCCGCTGGCCCGGGCCAGCTCACCGATGCTGTGCAGGTCGCTCACGCTGGGCATCCTGCCCCCTCGACCCGGTCGAGGGTCAAGCCGAGCGGGTGAGCACCCGGAAGGTGAGGCCGGCCCGGACGAGCCGGTCGAGCAGCGCGTCACCCATCGCGGCGACGGGGGTGAGCTGGCCGGCGGTCGGCGGCAACTCGTCGAGAGCCAGGCACAGCGCCGACTCGGCGAGCATCTTCGCCGTCTCGTCGTAGCCGGGGTCACCGCCGGCGACCTCGGTGACCACCCGCTGCCCGCCTCCGGTGCCGACGAACCGGACCCGGAACCAGGACGACGCCCGCTGCTGCGCGGTGGGCCCCTGCCCGGACGCCAGCCGGCCCAGCAGCCAGCGCCGGCTGGGCGGCACCTTCACCAGCCCGATCAGCGCGCCGAGCCCGGCCGCGCCGGCCAGCACGGTGGGCAGCCGCTTCACCGCGGCGAAGTGCCGGTAGCGGAAGTCCGGGCCGTACTCCGGGCGGGCCGCGGCCGAGCGGCGGACCACCTGCGGGTCGATCGTCGGCAGCGGCACGGTCCAGATGCCCAGCTCCGCCGAGCGGGCCAGCCGGCCGGGCACCGCCCGGACCCGGCGGTCGGTGGGGCGCGGCTCGACCGCCCGGCGCTTCCGGGCCGCCTGACTGGCCTGCCCGGTACGGGAGAACGCGGTGAGCGCCGAATGGTAGGTGCCGGCGGAGAACCGGCCGCCGGCGCGCACATAGCCGTCCACGGTGATCGGGACGTCCACGGGCAACTGCTTGACGGTGAACCAGGCGCCCAGGTCGTGCGGGACGGAGTCGAAGCCGCAGGCGTGCACCAGCCGCGCGCCGGTGCGGGTCGCCTCGTCGTGGTGACGCACGTACATCAGGTCGACGAACTCCGGCTCACCGGTGATGTCCAGGTAGTCGGTGCCGGCCCGGACGCAGGCCGCGACAAGTGGCTCCCCGTGGTGGATGAACGGGCCGACCGTGCTCGCCACCACCCGGGCGCCCTCCGCCACCGCCCGCAGCGACTCGGCGTCCGTCACGTCGGCGGTGAGCAGCGGCAGGTCGGCCAAGCTCGGGTCGATCTCGGCGAGCCGGCCCCGGACGGCGGCGAGGCGCTGCGGGTTGCGCCCGGCCAGCGCCCAGCGCAGCCCGGCCGGCGCGTGTCGGGCCAGGTATTCGGCGGTCAGACCGCCGGTGAACCCGGTCGCCCCGAACAGCACCACGTCGTACGTCCGCTCCACGGCCATCCCCGGAGTCTGCCATTCGCGGTCGCCGATCGACACTCGTGCAGGCCCGCGTCACGGCGTGAACACCGCCCGTACGCAGCCGTCGGCCCGATCCCGGAACAGCGCGTACCCCTCGGGGCCCTGCGCCAACGGCAGCCGGTGGGTGGCCAGGTGTTCGGTCCGCAACTCGTCGCGGGCCATCCGGTCCAGCAGCGCCGGCACGTCGCGCAGGTCCGGCCGACCGGCGCCGCGCAGCGTGAGCCGCCGCTCGGTCAGCGCGCCGAGCGGGAACGCGTCGACGAAGCCACCCGGCTCACCGAGCACCACCACCACGCCGCTCTTGCGACACGCGTGCACGGCCTCCCGCAGCGCGTCCGGTCGGTCCGCGTGCCGACCACCGAACCGGTCGGCCACCGACCGGGCCGGTGGCGCGCCGACCGCCACCACGCACACGTCCGGCCCACGCCCCCCGCTCCGGTCCCGCAGTTCGGCCGCCACGTCGCTGCGCCGGTAGTCGAGCGGCTCGGCGTCGGAGTGCCGCTCGGCCATCCGCAACCGCTCCTCGTGCCGGTCCACGACCAGCACCCGGGCGGCTCCGCGCAGCACCGCCGCCCGGGCGGTCAACTGGCCCACCGCCCCGGCGCCCCAGATCGCCACCACGTCGCCGGGCCGCACCGCGCCCAGCTCGGCGGCGAGCCACCCGGTCGGCGCCGCGTCCGCGGCGAACACCGCCCGGTCGTCGTCGACGGCGTCCGGCACCCGGAAGGCGCTGACATCGGCGTACGGCACCCGCACGTACTCGGCGTGGCCGCCGGCGAAACCACCCGCCGCCCGGGGCCGGCCGAAACAGCCGGCGTCCGAGCGGGCCCAGTCGGGGTCGGCGCCGGCCAGGTCGGCGTGGGCGTTGTCGCAGCAGGAGTGCAGGCCCCGGCGGCAGTACCAGCAGCCGCCGCAGGCCACGCTCGCACCGACGACCACCCGGTCGCCGGTGCGGTGCCGGCGGACCTCGGGGCCGACCTCGACCACCTCGCCCAGGAACTCCGCGCCGAGCACGTCGCCGGCCCGCAGCAGCGGGTGCCGGCCGGCCAGCAGCGGCAGGTCACCCCCACTTGTGGCGCTTCGCCGGACCCGGACGATGGCGTCGCGTTCGTTGCGCAGCTCCGGGTCGGGCACCTCGCGTACCCCCAGCTCGCCGGCGGCCACCCAGCACAGCGCCCTCACCCGCGGACCTCGGGACGGTCGAGCGCGGAGCGGTCCGCGCGGAGCACCTCACCCGCCTCCGCCCGTTGCTTGACCTGGCGCAGGGTCCGGCGGACCAGCAGACCCGGGTCGTCGCCGACCAGGTGCGCGGCCAGCCCGGTGGGTGGGGTGACGCCGGCCACCGGCCGGGCGGCCAGCTCGGTGCCCCGATCGCCGGGCGCCGGCCGCACCCGCACCTCGACCGCACCGTCCAGGCGGCGCAGCGGCTCCGGCAGACGGCCGTCGGGCAGCACCTGTTCCGGCGGCCGGTCGACGGTCACCACCTCCCACCGGCCCGGCGCGCCGACGTCGCCGTCCGCGCCGGGCGGGCCACCCGCCTCGCCGTCCGCGCCGGGCCAACCCAGCCAACGGGCGAGGGCGGGTCCCGTCCGCGCCAGCCGTCCCATCGGTACCACCCGTCCTCCCGGTTCGCGTCCCTCGATCGTCCGTGGCGCCCGGGTGAAGCGCGCTCGCCCGGAAGGGGTGAACCGGCCCGCGTCGGGTAACCGCTCGCCGACCGGGGGCGGAGCGCGTGGTGGGGGTGGGGCCGGGTGCCGGAACAGAATCGGGTACGGGTGGAGCCGGCACCGGGGCCGCCGCTGTTGGCGTCCCGGCTGACGCCGGCCGTGCCGCCGGAGCCGGTGGTGGCCCGGCCCCGCCTGCTGCGTCGGTTGGACGAGGGCAGCGCGGGCCCGGTCACCCTGGTGACCGCCCCCGCCGGCTGGGGCAAGACCACGCTGCTCGCCTCCTGGGTGCGGCTGGGCGGCGCTCCGCCCGACGCCGAGCCGGGCGCGGTCGTGCCGGACTCCGGTGACCTGTCGGTCTCGCCCACCGACCACCCGGTGACCACGTGGATGTCGGTGGAGACCGGCGACGACGGGAACCGGCTCTGGACCTACCTGGCCGCAGCGCTGCGGTCGGCGACCGGGTCGGCGGCGGACGGACCCGTGCCGGACCGCCCGCCGCGCCCCGACCAACTGGAGGCGCTGGCCGCCACCCTCGCCACCGCCGACCGGCCGGTGCTGCTGGTCCTCGACGACCTGCACCGCGTGGCCGACCCGGCGGCGTTGACCGGCCTCGAGTTCCTGCTGCGGCACGCCGGGCGGAAGCTCCGTCTGGTGATCGGCGCGCGGGCCAACCTGCACCTGCCGCTGCACCGGCTCCGCCTCGCCGGCGAGCTGACCGAGATCGGCCCGGACGAGCTGGCGTTCACCGACGACGAGGTGGCCGACCTGCTCACCGCCCACGCCGCCGCACTCCCCGCGACCGCCGTGCACCGGCTACGCGAGCGCACCGGCGGCTGGCCGGCCGCGCTCCGCATCGCGGCCCTGGCGGTACGCGGACAGCCCGACCCGGAGCGCTGGGTGGGGCAGTTCGGCGGTGACCAACCGGAGATCGCCGGCTACCTGCACGAGGAGGTGCTCGCGACTGTCGACCCGGCCGAGCGGGACCTGCTGTGCCGTACCGCGCTCGTCGACACCGTCTGCGCCGACCTGGCCGAGGCGCTGACCGGGCGCCCCGACGCCGGGCAGGCGCTTGCCGACCTGGCCCGCGATGGGCTGCTGCACCGGGAGGACACCCGGCCGCCCTGGTACCGGTGCGAGTCGCTCCTCGCCGACCTGCTCCGCGCCGACCTGGCCCGGTTGCCCGTCGACGAACTGCGGGAGCTGCACGTCCGAGCCGCCGACTGGTACGCGGGCAACGGTCGGCCCTCCGACGCTCTGCGGCACGCCCTGGCCGCCGGCCGTTGGGACCTGGCCGGTGACGTGTTCGTCGCGCACTGGCCGGAGCTGACCCGCTACGACGGTGACCCGACGCACGCCCCGGCACCCGCGCCGCCGCCGGCGGAGGTGATCCGCGCCGACCCGGAGACGGCGTTGGCCTGCGCCGCCGAACGCGCGTACGCCGGTGACCTGCCGGCCGCCACCGGCCACCTGCGGGCCGCCGCCGCGCACGCCGCAGGTCTGCCGGTGCCGCGCCGGGAACGGTTCCTCCGGTTGGTCACCGCTCTGGAGTTGACCGTGGCCCGGCTCGTCGACGACCGCGCCGAGGCTCGGGCCGCCGCGGCTCGACTGCTGCGCACCCGCCCGGCGGACGCCACGCTCGCTGCCCCGGGCGGTTCCGCCGCCGGCCCGGGCGGGCAGCCGACGAGCGCCGGGGTGACCGGTTCCGCCCCGACGACAGGTGGCGGCGGCGCGGCCGACGACCTGGACCTGCGGGCGTTCACCGGCACCGCGCTGGGGCTCGTCGAGTTGGCCGACGGCGCGCTGCCCACCGCTCGCTTCGTCCGGGCCCACTCTGCGGCCCGGGAGGCCGGCCGGCCACGTACCGAGCTGGTCGCCGCGAGTCGCGCCGCGCTGCTGCTCGCGCTGCGCGGCGAGTTGGGCGCTGCCGAGCAGGCGGCCCGCGACGCGCTCGCCATGCCGACCGGTCGGGGCTGGTCCTGTCGGCTCGACTGCGGCCACGCGTACCTGGCCCTCGCCGTGGTGGCGCTGCTGCGCGACCAGCCCGAGGAGGCCACGGCGAACCTCGCCCTCGCCCGCCCGGCGCTCGCCGCGACGGGCGGCTGGGCCGGCGACCCAGAGGGGGGTGACGACTGGCTGGCCGCCGTCTCCGGCGAACCGGTGGCGGCGGCGGTGGCCGCACTGTGCCAGGCCCGACTGCGACACGACTCCGGCGACCCGGCGGCCGGCCAGCGCCTGCTCGTGCGGGCCCGGGAGGCGCTCGCCGACCGGCCGTCCGCCGCTGGGTTGACAGGTCTGCTGCGGGCCGCCGAAGCCGAACTGCGTGCCGCGCGGGGCGACCTGGACTCCTCCCGAGAGCTGCTGGCCGGCGCCGCCGACGACGCGGCCGACCCGGTGCTCGCCGTGGCGTTGGCGAAGGTGCAGCTACTGGCCGGCGACGCCGCAGCAGCCGAGCGGACCCTGCCGGACTGGCAGGCGCCCGCCGCCACCGACTGGCCCCTACCGGTACGGCTGGACGCTGCTCTGCTGGACGCGGTGCTCGCCGAACGCGCCGGGGACGGGCGGCGGGCGGGTCGGATCCTGGAGCGGACGCTGGACCTGGCCGGCCCGCAGGGCTGTCGACGGGCCTTCACCCGTGCCGAACCACCCGTGCGGGACCTGCTGGCCGCTCACCTGGACGCCGGCACCGCGCACTTCGCGCTGGTCAGCGATCTGGTACGAGTCGCCGGCTCGGGTCCTGCCGGGCCGGCTACCGGGGGCGCCCTCGACGAGCCTCTCACCGAGCGGGAGCTGACCATCCTGCGCTACCTGCAGAGCATCCTGTCCAACGTGGAGATCGCCGGCGAACTGTCCCTCTCGGTCAACACGGTGAAGACCCACGTCCGCAACATCTACCGCAAACTCGACGCGACCCGCCGGCGCGAGGCGGTCCGGCGGGCGCGCGAGCTACGGCTGATCTGAGCGGACGGCGATCAGGCGTTGGCGGCGGCGTCCGCAGCCGTCAGCAGGTCGGGCAGGTCGTATCCGCCGTCGTGCCGAATGCCGTTGACGAACAGGGTGGGGGTGCCGTTCACCCCGCTGCGGATGCCGCCCACGAAGTCCCGGCGCACCCGGTCCGCGTGCGCACGGTTCTCCACCTCGGCGTTCAACTCGTCCGGCGGCAACCCGACCTGCTCGACGCCGAGCGACAGGTGCACCGGGTCGAGCTGGTCCTGATGCTCGTAGAGCCAGTCGTGCATCTCCCAGAACCGACCCCGGACGGCGGCGGCCTCGGCCGTCTCGGCGGCGCGTTCGGCGTACGGGTGCACGTTGGCGATCGGGAAGTAGCGGTAGACCAGCCGGACGGTGTCGGCCCGCTGCCGCAGCAACTCGTGCAGGTTCGGGTACGCGGCACCGCAGAACTGGCACTGGAAGTCGCCGTACTCGACGATCGTCACCGCCGCGTCGGCCGGCCCCCGGATGTGGTCCTCGGCGGTCACCGGGTCCCGAAGTCGGGCGGTGACCTGCAGTGGCGTGCTCATCCGGCCATCACCTTCCGATCGGCGGCGAGTTGGTCCAGCGCGTCGAAGATGCCGTCTGCGCCGGGGTTGACGTCGGGCGGCGACAGGTAGCTCCAGGTCACCTTGCCCGCCGGGTCGAGCACGACGAGCGCGCGGGCCGCCTCACCGTTCGGCATGTACGCCCCGTAGCTGCGCGCCACCTCGCCCTTCGGCTCGAAGTCGGCGAGCAGGGGGAACTCGATGCCCCGGCTCTGCGCGAAAGCCCGGTGCGACCAGATGCTGTCCACGGACAGGCCGAGCACCACCGCCTGGTACTGGGCGAAGACGGGTGCCGCCGACTGGTAGAGCGACATCTGGTCACCGCAGACCGGGCTCCAGTCGGCGGGGTAGAAGGCGAGCACGACCGGCCGGCCACGGAACTGCTCGGGTCCCAGCAGAGCCCCGTCCGGGGTGGCCGGGAGGGTGAAGCCGGGCGCGGTCCGCCCCGGCTGGATCAGCCCACTCGGATCACTCATGCCACCAGCCTGCTCCCGAGGTGGGTGAGGCGGGCTCACCCACCTCGGGTGGTTCCGCGCCCGTCCGGCTCCGGCGCGTTCAGCGCAGCACCGGGGCGACCGCGATGTGGTTCTGCACCTCCCGGATGCCCGGCGCGGACCAGGCCACCTGCTCGATCTCGGCCCGCTCGGGCATCGAGTGCACCAACCCGGCGAGGATCGCCGTGTCGCCGTGCACCCGGACGCTCACCCGTTCGGCCTCGGTCGCTCCGGCCCGGGCGAGGGCGTCGACGATCCGATCGGCCAGGTTACGGCCGTCCGGTGCGGTGGCCGGTCGGACGGTGATGCCGTTGCTCACCCCGCGTACGCCGGTCAGCCGGGCGACCGCGCGTTCGGCGGCCCGGCGTTGGTACTCCCACTCGACGTCGCCGTGCAGCGTCACCCAGCCGGCCGAGACGGTGACCTGGAGCTTCTCGATGGGTACGAACGCGTCCCACTCCAGACCGTGACTTGCCGCGGCGGCCAGGTCGGGGTCGGCGCGCTCGGTGCCGTTGGTGAGCTGCACGGCCACGTCGTTGGCGACCGCCCGGACCGAGGCGACCCGGTGGGCGGCCCGTTCGGCGGCCCACTTCTTGGCATAGCTGTCCACCCGGCCGGTCAGGGTGACGACGCCCTCGGCGACGGTCACGCCGATCTCGTGCGGCTGCACCCGTGGCTCCCAGGTCAGCTCGTCGAGCACGGCGGTCTGGATGTCCTGGTCGGTGCGGTTGATCTCGGCGATCGCCATCTGTCCCTCCTCCGCTGTGGCGGGGCGGACCGGGTGGTGGCTGCGGCCGGAGGTCCGCCGTGCTGCGATCCTGCCGCCGCCCCGGGTGAGCCGCCCTCGCCCGGACGGGGTGACGGCGTGGCCGGACCTGGGCGGCACGAGTGGGATCGGCGGACGAACACCGACGATGGGAGCGCTTCCAAAGCGAGCTGCTTTCGGTTACGGTAATCGCGTTCCTCGATCGCGGGAGCCGTCGCGTCGGGTGACGGAGCCGGGGCAGCTCCGTCCGTTCCCTTCGTCGTGCTCGTCCCCCGAGCCACGGCGTCACCTCGACGATCGACCCCGTCCCCCGGGGCTCCATCCCGAGAGGAACCGCAGATGCGGAGACGTCACGCCGGTACGGTCGTGTCCGTGCCGGCCGCCGCCATCGCCGTGGGGTCGGCCCCACCTCCCGGCCGTCCCCTGCGCGAACCGCTGAGCAGGTGAACCGGGACGGCCCCCGGATCACCCCACCGAACACCGGTCCGCCGGGCCGCCTGAGGGGTCCGGCACCCGGCGGACCGGGCTTTACCCCACCACCGGACGGGCCGCGCCCGACCTGTAGGTCGAGCGGGGCCGGTCGGGGTGATGCTGTCGGTCAGACGGCGGGGGAGCCAGGGCGGTCGACGTCGACGAACTCCACGTCGTCGACGGCGCGGTCGTCCCGGCTGCCGGCGGCCCGGGCGGCGGAGCCGACCGCCCAGCCGACCGCCGCACCGACGAGCGCTGCGCCGATCAGGAGCGTCCAGGGCAGTGCCGGCTGACGCCCGGCGAGCGCGTCGAAGGCCAGCGAGGCCCGGCGTCGCGCCTCGTCGGCGGCGGATCCCACGAGGTCACCCGCGCCGTCGGCGAAGTCGCTGCTGTTCTGGCGGGCCGAGCGGGCGGTGTCGCGCACGCTGTCCCCGGCGTAGCTGACCGCCGAGAGCAGGTGCTCCCAGGCCTGGTCCGCGATCCGCTCCGGCTTGCTGCGGCGGTCCAGCAGGTTGGTTCCGAACATCGTGGTTACCTCCTCGGGTGCCGCCGGCCACTTCGGACGTCGGCGTCTCTCCAGCGCGTCACGGTGTCGCCTCATCCCGCAGTGCCCCACGTCAGCCGGACGCAAACCCCGGCCTGCGCGCCACACCGATAGCTCGGCACGCCCCGACCTGGCGCGCCACCGCCTCAGCGCACCGCTGACACGGTGACGCCACGGGCGAAGTCGTCGTCGTCCCCGTCGTCATCGTCGCCTCCGCCACCGAAACCACAGGCCAAGACGAGGGCGAGCAGAACGCCGACGCCGGCCAACCCGGCAAGCCGCTTGATCATCGAAGATCCTCTCCGTCGTGGTGGTGTCCCGGCCGATGCTAGGGCGCGTCGGCAACCGGGGGCGCGGATCGCGCCGGTCCGTCCGGGGCGACACGCCGACGGCACACGGGGCAGGCGTACGTCGTGGGCCGGTTGTCGGGCGTGCCGGGTGCGGACCGCTACCCTGGTTCGGCGGCGCGCCGGTCACGACCGATCGCCGATGCTCAAATAACAAAAAGTCTTGAGTAATCAGATACTGAAAAGTGCGGATATGGGCCGCTTTGTGGGCCCGGATCCGCGAATTGCTCATCCCGAGGGGTGGCGACCGAGGCCGTCGGAGGAATACTCTCGGTCGCGGCCCGCGTACTGATGAGACGCCCGGGGGACGGGCGGGTGGAGGTGCTCGCGTGAGCCTGTCGATCGTGAAGTCGGTTCTGTCCGGTGGTGTCGTGGAGATCGCCCCGCGGGGCGAGATCGACGTCGACACAGCGTACGAGGTGCGCGAAGCGATCGCGGAGGTGCTGGCCAAGGGCCGCCCCCTGCGCATCGAGCTCAACATGAGGCTTGTCACCTTCATCGACTCCGTCGGCATCAGCGCCATGGTCGCCGGCTTCCAGACAGCCGAGGTCAGCGACGTCAAGCTGGTGGTCACCGAGCCGAGCCGATTCGTGCACCGGCAGCTCTGGGTGACCGGCCTGCTCGGCCTCTTCGGTGCCCCGGAGCCCTACTTCGCCGGCGCCGCCACCCCCGAGGTGCTGCCCGGCGCCTGAGCGCGCCAGGCGTCCCCGTCAACGCTGCTCGTCCAGGCCGGTGAGGTCGATGTCGGTCGCCTCGGTGACCGCTCGGATGGCCGTCACCGACGCGTACCCGGCGGCAAGCAACGCCACGTCCGTGTCGGGCTGCGCGGCCTGCCCCGGCTCCTCGAGTGAGGTACGGACGAACCCGTGGCCGGACTCGGCCACCGTCATCTGCACCTGACCGAAGCTGGCCAGGGTGCCTCGCCGCACCCCGCGCAGCTGACCGTGCGGCAGGTCCGGGGCGTTCACGTTGAGCACGCTCTCCATCGGCGCGGAGGTCAGGCGTGGGAGCAGGTCCAGGGCGACCCGCGCCGCGGTGCCCCAGTGTCGCTCGGCGTCGCGGACCCGGTTGGCGGCATCCACCGCGGCGCCACCGCTCGCCGCCGTCGCCTCGCCGGCCGAGAGCACGTCGAGGGAGACCGCCATCGCCCGGCAGCCGTTCGTGGCGGCGGTGAACGCGGCGCCCACGGTCCCGGAGTGCAGCACCGCCCGGCCGGCGTTGGCGCCCCGGTTGACGCCGGAGAGCACCACCGAGGGCGGCGAGCCGAACGCCCCGTGCAGGGCGATGAGCGTGATGAAGCCCGGGGACCCGGCGACCCCGTACGCCGGCACACCCGCCAGGTCCGGCAGCGGGTGGTCGTGCACGACCACCCGCCCGTCGCGCTCCATGGCGCTCATCGCGGCGCTGGTGCCGCTCGCCTCCTCCATCGGCGCGGCGACCACCACGTCCAGGCCGCGCTGCCGGGCCGCCCAGGCCAGTGCCTGGATGCCGGGCGCCGCGATCCCGTCGTCGTTGGTGATCAACACCCGCAGGGTCATCGCTCGACCACCCGGTCGGCCAACTCGTCCGGGGTGGTCCGCTCCTGCTGCCGGGTGTCCGCCGGCACCAGTCGGACCCGGTCCACCAGGCCGGTGATCGAGTCCAGCCGACCGGTGCCCAGACCGTGCCGGGTCACGTTCAGTGCGCCAGCGGCGGCACCGGTGCGGATGGCGGTCCGGATGTCGCCGCCCCTGGCCACGACGGCTGCCACTCCGGCGGTCATCGAATCGCCCGCACCGCGCGGGTCGGCGGCCTCCAGTTGGGGCATCTCGACCTGGAACAACTCACCGTCGATGAGCGCCAACGCCGGCTGGTCGGCGCGGCTCACCACCACCGTCTCGGCACCGCCCGCGTGCAGTTCGTACATGGCCCGGGTCAGCTCCGCGCTGTCGTCGCTGCGGGCGCGGCCATCACGGATCAACTCCTCGTGGCTCACCTTGAGGAAGAACACCCCGCTCTCCAGCACCGAACCGAGGTGATCGCCGGAGAGGTCGACAACCACCCGGCTGCCGTTGGCGCCGAGGTCGGCGGCGAAGCGTCGGTACAGGTCGGCCGGTACGAGCCAGGGTGCGTTCGGCCCACTGAGGATGCTCACCGAGGCCCGCAGGCCCTCACCGAGGGCGAGGTTGTACAGCTCGTCGATCTCGTGCCGACTCAGTGGCTGCCCGGGCACGTCGGCGATCTCCTGCCGGGAGCCGTCACGGCGATCATGCACGTACCCGCCGCTGCCGGAGTCGCGGACCACCACCTTGAGGTCCACGCCCTCGCTGATCAGCAACGGCTCCAGCACCTGGCCGATCTCGCCGCCGAGGGCGGCGCAGAGCACCACGTCGACGCCGAGGGAGATCACCATGCGGGCCTGCCAGACGCCCTGCCCACCGGGGTGCAGGTGCAGCTCCGGATGGTCGTTGGGCTGGTCCACGGTCACCGTCAGCTGCGGAGTGGGCGCGAAGACCATCACGTGCCCGCTCATCGGTCGTCGCCGTTCATCTTGGCCGCCCTCCGGCACCTCGGGAAGTTCCCCACCAATCGACCTTAATAGTGCGAATAGCCGCAGGTCGCCGCATCGCCGCGGCGCCGCGCGGCGCTGACGGTGGTCGGGCGTTGCCAGCCAGACATCGGTACGGGACGATCGGGCGACCAACGACGGCGGGAGACGGTGTGCTCAGGAGCGATACCTTCAGCTACACCGTCCAGGCCCGGTGCTCACCCGCCGAGGCGGCGGCGCTGCTCAGCGACCTGACCCGGCAGGGCGAGCTGCACCCGTTGATCGTCCGGGTCACCCGGGTACCGCCCCGGCCCGGCGCCCAGGCCAGCTACACGATCAACGACCGGCTCGCTGCCGGCCCGCTTCGCTTCCGGACCACCTACCACGCGGACGTGCTGATCAGCGAGGCCGACGAGATCCTCATGGTGGCCCGCCAATGGCCCGCCACCACCGTACGCAACCACACCCGGCTACGCCCCGAGCCGGACGGTCTGGTCCGCATCGACGTCGAGATCACCCTGACCGCGCCCACGCCGTTGTTCCGCTACGCGTTTCGCCAGGCCCGAGCCGCCCACCTCGCCCTCGCCACCCGGCTGGGCGCAGCCCTCGACCGCACCGCCAACCCGCCACCCCCCTGAGCGCCCCCGCGCCCCGCGCCCCGCGCCTCGCCGATCTTGCAGTTCCGGATGTCGGTATGCGGGTGATGCACCTTCTGCCGGCGCAGTAAGTGCAAGATCTGTGAAGGTTGCTGTCAAGCGGTGGCTTCGAGGATGCGCCAGATTTGGCGGGCTATGTAGCGTTTGAGGCTGCGGGTGATCTC
>NZ_JBSGIV010000063.1:0-38264 GCF_053605225.1 Micromonospora sp. NPDC003944 | reverse complement strand
AGTGGTTGATGCGGATCACCGCGTACGGTGACCGGCTGCTGGACGACCTGGACAGCCTGCGCCCGGCCTCGTCGACCTCCAGCCGGTCGACCCGGCCGGTCAGGTCGACGGGCCGGGTCGGGTCGTCCAGACGGACGGCGAACTCGTGCTCGATGGCGAGCAGCCGACGCGGGTTGGTGGCCAGCCAGCGCAGCAACTTGTCGACCATCGCCTCGGCGCGTTCCCGCTCCGGACCGGCCATCCACCGGGCGGCCAGCTCGATCGCGTCGAACCGGGCGGCCACGTAGTCGAGCAGCGCGCCCCGGTCGGCGCTGGCGTCCTCGGCGAGCATCGCGGCGGCGTGCACCAGATTGCCCACGCCCTGCGCGGTGCTCGTCGGGCCGCTGCCACCGTGCCGTTCCAGCAGCCACCGCAGGCTGCACCGCAGCGCGCTCTCCATTGCCGACGGGGTCACCCGCACCGGGTCGCCGTCGTCGACGAGCGGCCGGTCGTCGGAGAGCACGCGCAACCCCCACCAGTCGTCGGGGTGCGCGCCGGGCACCCCGGCGGCCGCGAGCCGGGCCAGCTCGGTCGCCGCGGCGCGCCGCCGGGCCGCCGGGGCGGCCGGGTCGGTGATGGCGGTACGCAGCTCCGCGACCAACGCCGGCAGGGTGAGCGCCCGGGGTGGACGGGTCACCGGCAGCGCCCCGGGCCGGTCCGGCTCCTCGTCCCCGGTCTCGCCCGCGGCGGTGCCCCCGGTGCCGCCGCCGGACGGCTCGGTGCGGGGACCGGGCGGCGGGCCTGGCGGGGTGGGCGGGGTGGGCGGCGGGCCCGGCGTGCTCGGTGGCGTGCCCGGCGTACTCGGCGGCGGGGTGCTCGGGCCCAGCTCGTGCAGGAACCGGCTGGGCTGCTCCTCGTGGTCGTCACCGCCGACGGCGGCCGATGCCACGGCGCTGACCAGCAGTCGGTGCCGGGCCCGGCTGACGGCGACGTGGAAGAGCCGGCGCTCCTCGTCAAGCAACGCCGAGGTCTGACCCACCACGTTCGCCGCGGTCGCGCCGTCGACAGACCGGCCGGCCAGCACGTCGACAAGCCGCTCGGAGCCGAGCAGGCTGCCGCGCAGGCGCAGGTCCGGCCAGATGCCCTCCTGCACGCCGGCCACCGCGACCAGATCCCACTCCAGGCCCTTCGCGGCGTGTGCGGTGAGCAGGCGTACCGCGGCACCCCGGTCGGCGGTCGGGGCGATGGTGTCGGCCGGCAGGTCCTGGGCGAGCACGTGGTCGAGGAAGACCTCGGTGCGGGCGCCCGGCAACCGGTCGGTGAACCGGGCCGCCGCGTCGAAGAGGACCAGCACCGCGTCCAGGTCACGGTCGGCCGCCTCGGCCCGCCGTCGCCGGGCCAGGTCACCCTCGCCGGCCTCCGGACGCCCCTGGTTGATCGCGCCGGCCCACCGCTCAGCGAGACCGCTGCCGTGCCAGACGGCCCAGAGCACGTCCTCGGCTGTCGAGCCGGGCCGGGCGGCGGCTTCGCGTGCGATGGCAAGCAGCCCGGCCACCGCCTGTGCGGGCTCCGCCCAGCGCCGGTCGATGCCCCCCAACTCCTCCGGGTCCTGCAACGCCTCGACGATCAGATCCCCCGAGGGGCGGCGGTCACCGCCGGCCAACGCGAGCGCCCGCAGGCCCTGCCGCAGCCGCCGCTCGGCCAGCGGGTCGGCCCCGCCGAGCGGCGAGTGCAGCAGCGCGACGGCCGCCTCCTCGTCGAGGCGTTCCGGCTCCAGCGCGCAGCGCAGCAGAAGCAGCAGCGGCGCGACCGCCGGTTGCAGGTGCAGGGGCAGATCCTCACCGTGCACCACTGTGGGTACGCCGGCAGCGTGCAGCGCCCGGCGCAGGGTGGGCAGCTGCAACGCGGTGGACCGCACCAGCACCGCCATGCGTGACCAGGGCACACCGTCGAGCAGGTGGGCCGAGCGCAGCGCGTGGGCCAGCCAGGCGGCCTCGCTCGTCGCCGAGCGGAACGTGTGCACCTCGACCACCCCGGGCGGCGCGTCCGGCAGGGGGTGCAGTCGGCGGTGCGCGGCCGGACCCCGTAGCCGGCGACCCAGCCGGGCCACCGCGGCGAGCAGACCCGGGCCGGCCCGGTACGACGTGGTCAGCAGCACCTGTGCGGCCGGCGCACCGGAGACCGTCCGGAAGCGGTGCGGGAACGTCGCCACGCCGGCGGGATCGGCGCCCCGGAAGGCGTACGTGGAGGAGTCCGGGTCGGCGAACGCGACGAGCGACTTGCCACCGCCGGCGATGACCGAGAGCAGCTCCAGCTGGGCGGGGTCGGTGTCGGCCAACTCGTCGAGGTAGACGTGGGAGAGCCGGCGGCGCTCGGCGGCGAGCAACTCCTCGTCGTCGCGCAGCAGCCCGGTGGCCGCCCGGACCAGTTCCGCCGGGTCGTACGCGATGGAGCCCCGGTTGCTGACGTCGCGCAGCGCGAGCACGGCGACGTACTCCCGGAGGAAGCGGGCTGCGGCCGGCCAGTCGGCGCGGCCGAGCCTCTCACCGAGCCGGGCCAGGTCGATCGGGCCCACGCCGCGCTCGGCGGCGCGCATGAGCAGGTCGCGCAGTTGACCGGCGAACGCCCTGGTGCGCAGGGCGGGGCGCAGGTCGGTCGGCCAGCCGACCGGGTCGTCCTCGGGCTCCTCGCCCACCACGTCCAGCAGCTCACGGATGATCAGATCCTGCTCGGGGCCGGTGAGCAGCCGGGGCGACGGTTCGCCCCGCTCGGCGGCGGCGCGGCGGAGCAGCCCGAAGGCGTACGCCGGGAAGGTGCGCACCAGCGGCTCCCGCAGCACCCGGTGGCCGTCCTGCGCGATCCGGGCCTCGATGCGCTGCCGCAGCGCGGTGGCGCCTCGGCGGCCGAAGGTCAGCACGAGGATCCGTTCGGGGTCGGCGCCCTCGGCCACCCGGGCGGCGACCGCCTCGACGAGGGTGCTGGTCTTGCCGGTGCCAGGGCCACCGAGCACGAGCATGGGCCCGTCGGTGTGCCCGACGACCTCGGCCTGCACCGGATCGGCCCGCCAGCCGCCGCCGGCCAGCTCGGGCCCGGCCACCCGGTCGGCTCGCCCGGACGCGCTGACACCACCGCCGGACGTGCCGGGCACGGAAGCACCGTCAGGCGTCGCCTCATCCCCCCGCGCCGACCCCCCGGGCCGCCGCACCAACCGGTACGCCTGCATCAGCTCATCTCATCAGACCCATACGACACCCACCCACCCAAACCCCACCCACCCACCACCGCCCCCGTCGATCATGGAGTTAGCGACGCGACACGCCGCCGGGCCTGCCGCCAACTTCACGATCACCGCGGGCACAGGCGCGGGCGCAGGCGCGGGCCGGGGGCGGTCAGGTCAGGTCAGGTGGGATTCCAGGACGTCCAGGGCCTCGGCGACGGTGGTGGTCACCGTCAGGAGGTCGCGGCCGGCGGGCTTGAGGAAGGTCTGGTCGGCCAACGCGTCGAGCCAGTCCAGCAGGGGACGGTAGAACCCGTCGGTGTCGATCAGCACCATCGGCTTGACGTGCAGGGCGAGGGTGGCGGTGGTCCAGACCTCGAACAGCTCGTCGAGAGTGCCCAGCCCGCCGGGCAGGGTGAGGAACGCGTCCGACTTGTCGATCATCAGCGTCTTGCGGCTGGCCATCGAATCGGTCACCAGCAGCTCGTCCGAGGCCAGGTCGGCGACCTCCAGATCGACGAGCGACTGCGGGATCACACCGAGGGTGCGCCCACCGGCGGATCGTGCGCCGTCCGCAAGCGCGCCCATCATGCCGACGCAACCACCGCCGCTGACAAGCGTGTGCCCGCGCCGGGCCAGCTCCGCGCCGGTCTCGGCGGCCAGGTCCAACCAGCGCTGATCGAGGGTACGAGAGGAGGCGCAGAAGACGCAGATCGCCGCCATCAGTCGTGGTCCCGAGGCTGCTCGGCGGCCTGAACGGCTGCGGCCCGCTGGTCTGCGCCGGTGCGGGCGACGGCCTCCTCGCGGACCGCCTCCTGCTCGGCGGAGAGCGCGGCCTCCGCCGCGACGATGTGCCGGACCGCCTCGTTGACGTCGTCGGTGAGGCAGATCAGGTCCAGGTCGACCGGCCCGATCTTGCCGGTGGCGGCCATCGTGTCGCGTAGCCACTCCAGCAGGCCCTGCCAGTAGGCGACGCCCATCAGCACCACCGGGAACCGGGTGACCTTGCCCGTCTGCACCAGGGTGAGCGCCTCGAACAACTCGTCCATGGTGCCGAACCCGCCCGGGAGCACGACGAACGCCTGGGCGTACTTGACGAACATCGTCTTGCGGGCGAAGAAGTAGCGGAAGTCGATGGCCAGGTCGACCCAGTCGTTGATGCCCTGCTCGAAGGGAAGCTCGATGCCGAGCCCCACGGAGAGCCCACCGGCCTCGCTGGCGCCCCGGTTGGCGGCCTCCATCACCCCGGGCCCACCTCCGGTGATCACCGCGTAGCCGGCTCGGGCCAGCGCGCCGCCCAACCGCTCGGCCAGCTGGCACTCGGCGCTGTCCGGTCCGCTGCGCGCGGAGCCGAACACGCTGACCGCCGGGGGCAGGTCGGCGAGGGTGTCGAAACCTTCGACGAATTCGGCAAGGATGCGCAGCGCACGCCAGGCGTCCTTGGTCTTCCAGTCGCCCCGCCCCCGTGAATCCAGCAACCGCTGGTCGGCGGTGCTGCTCGGAATCGCCCCTCTGCGCAGGGTGACCGCACCGCGATGCCGCTCCTGCCCCGGACCGCGACCGGCCTCCCGCCCGTTGCTCTGGCTCATGGGGCAACCGTAGTGGAGCAGCACCTGTCGGGTGCGCGGGGCGGGGACGCCGAGAAATTGTTCGCGATCAAGGGCAACTATTCGGCTCTCCCGTACGTCTTACTATTCACATACCGGGTATGCCCCGGCGCGCGCCTTCGGGGGAGGAGACAGCGTGATCAGCAACAGCGAGATGCTCCGGATCCGTCGCCAGATGCAGCGACGGATCCACGATGTGGTGGCCGAACGCCGCCGCGCCCGTCAGCAGAACCCGACCCCCAGCGCCCCCACCCCCTCCGGAACCGATCAAGAGGTTTGCGTCGCCGACAACGGGCCCGGCTGACGCAAACCTCTTGATCACGGGCGGGCGTGGGGAGGGTCAGGGGGTCAGGCGGGGGCCAACCAGCGGTGCAGGGTTGCCGCACCGTCGCGGATCTTGCTGATCTCGACGTGCTCGTCGGGGTGGTGGGCGAGGTTCGGGTCACCCGGGCCGAAGTTCAGCGCGGGGATGCCCATCGCCGCGAACCGGGCCACGTCCGTCCAGCCCAGCTTGCCGATCGGCGCGGCGCCGACCGCCGCCAGGAACTCCTTCGCCGGGGCCGCGTCGAGCCCGGGCGCGGCACCGGCAGCCGCGTCGGTGACCGTCACCTCGAAGCCGGCGAACACCTCCCGCAGGTGCGCCTCCGCCTCGGCCGGGGTGCGGTCCGGGGCGTACCGGTAGTTGACCTCGACCGCACAGTGGTCGGGGATCACGTTGCCAGCCACCCCACCGTTGATCCGCACCGCGTTCATGCCCTCGCGGTAGTCGCAGCCGTCGATGGTGACCCGACGGGCCTCGTACGTCTGAAGGCGTCGCAGCACCTCACCGGCGGCGTGGATGGCGTTCACCCCGTGCCAGGAGCGCGCCGAGTGGGCGCGTACGCCGGTCGTTGTGACCACCGAGCGCATGGTGCCCTGGCAGCCCGCCTCGACGATGCCGTACGTCGGCTCCAGCAGCACCGCGAAGTCCGCCCGCAACCACTCCGGGAACGCCTGGGCGACGAGGTTGAGCCCGTTGTACTGGGACTCGATCTCCTCGGCCTCGTAGAAGAAGTACGTCACGTCGTAGCGCGGCTCGGGGAGCGTCACCGCCAGGTGCAGCGCGTACGCCGTGCCGGACTTCATGTCGGAGGTGCCGCAGCCGTACATCAGGTCGCCGCGCATGGTGGACGGAAAGTTGTTGTTCAACGGCACCGTGTCGAGGTGCCCGGCCAGCACGACACGCTGTGACCGACCGAGGTCGGTGCGTGCCATCACCGTGTTGCCGTGCCGGTGAGTGGTCAGGTGCGGTACGCCCCGCAGCACCTCCTCGACGCAGTCGGCGATCGCCTTCTCGTTCAGGGACACGGACTCTATGTCGACCAGAGCGCGGGTCAGCTGCACCGGATCGGCGAGGACCTCGGGGGTAAGCGGGTTCTCCATGGTTCGCACGGTACCTTCAGGTCTGTCAGCGCGAGGAGCGAGCCGAGGTCAGCCCGGCCGTGACCGAGAGGTGTAACAGTGACGTCCGCAGATTCCGCCTGGGGCATCGGCCTGGCTACGGTGACCGCAGACGAGCAGGTGCTCGACACCTGGTACCCGACCGGCAAGTTGGGCCTGGGTGAGCTGCCGCTGGTCGCCGGCGAGGACAAGGCGGACGTGCTCGACCTGCCGCCGGCCGCGCTGGGTGACAGGTCCCTGCCCGGTCTGCGTACCGTGCAGGTGGTCACCGTGATCGGCTCGCTCGACGACCCGATCAAGGACGCGTCCGACGCGTACCTCAGGTTGCACCTGCTCTCCCACCGCCTGGTGCGACCCAACGAGGTCAACCTGGACGGCATCTTCGGCAAGCTGGCGAACGTGGCCTGGACGTCCGCCGGACCGTGCCCACCGGAGCGGGTGGACGAGCTGCGGGTGATCGAGCGGGCCGCCGGCCGCCACCTGGCGGTGTACGGGGTGGACAAGTTCCCCCGGATGACCGACTACGTGGTGCCGTCAGGTGTGCGGATCGCCGACGCCGACCGGGTGCGCCTCGGCGCGCACCTGGCCGCTGGCACGACGGTGATGCACGAGGGCTTCGTGAACTTCAACGCCGGCACCGTCGGCACCTCGATGGTCGAGGGGCGGATCGTGCAGGGCGTGCTTGTCGGTGACGGCTCCGACATCGGCGGCGGCGCGTCGATCATGGGCACCCTCTCCGGCGGCGGCACCGACAAGATCAGCATCGGCGAGCGGAGCCTGGTCGGCGCGAACGCGGGCGTCGGGATCTCGCTCGGCGACGACTGCGTGGTCGAGGCCGGCTGCTACATCACCGCCGCGTCGAAGATCACGCTCCCGGACGGTCGGGTGGTCAAGGCCCGGGAGCTGTCCGGCGTCGACGGCCTGCTGTTCTGGCGCAACTCGGTGACCGGCGCGCTGGAGGCGAAGCCGCGCACCGGCCGGGGCATCGAGCTGAACGCCGCCCTGCACGCCAACGACTGACGGACCCGCCGGGTCCGCGGCGTTCGGCCGCGGACCCGGACGGGGTACGCCTCAGCGCAACCGGTACGCCTGGATGATCCTTTGGGTCACCGTGTTGCCGGCGGTGTCCCAGGCGGTGGCCCGCAGCGACACGTAACCGTTGCCGGCCGGGTGCCGCAACAGTGCCGACCAGCCGTCGGCCGAGGTGCGGACCAACTTCGCCCTGACCCAGGTCTTCCCGCCGTCGTACGAGACGTCGACGGCGAGCTTCTCCACCCGGGCGGCCGGAGCGCCCGGCTGCCGCTGCACCCGCACCGGGACGACGAAGCCCTGACCGGCCGGAGCGCTGTTGTCGACCCGCAACTGCGGCGCGAAGCGCACCACCGACAGGGGCAGCCGGGCCGGAGTTTCACCGGCGACGTGCCGCGATCGGAAGGTCCAGCTGGATTCCACCTCGGTGCTCAGGTCGGTGAGGCTGCGCTTCGACGACGTGACGAGCCGGTAGTCCGCCTTACCCGGTGGCACGGCGAACTCCCCGTAGCCGGCGTACTCGCTCTCGCCGACCAGCTTGCCGTTGCGCCAGAGCGTGGTGTGCTCGCTGTCGCTCAGCGAGCCGCCCGGGTGCCCGGCGGCGTCGCTGAAGATCGGCACGTCGACGATGACCGTGTCGCCGAGCCGGGTGACGCTCTGGTGCGGCCAGCGCGGGTTCGGGAAGGACGGTGCGAACGGCGCCTGGTTCCAGACCTCCCGCACGGTGCGCCCGGCCCGGTACGCGGTGGGGGTGGAGAGGAGCACCGCCTGCGCGTTCAGCCAGCCGTCCTCGTCCACGGTCCCGAAGAAGACCTCGGACTCCCACTTCACACCCTTGGTGTTGTAGTGCTCGACCCGCTGGCCGGGCACGACGGTGGGCAGGACCACGGCGGAACCGCCGACGTTGTACTCCAGCACGGGGAACACGATCCGCTCGGCCGCCATGCCCGAGTAGCCACCGCCGAACTGGTGCACGACGGTGGCCAGGTCCCGTCGGGTGTAGTCGCGGACGAACCCGGTGGGCATCCGGCCCGGGATCGCTTCGGCCAGCGCGTACAGGTACGGGCTGTTTGCCGGGTCCGGCGTGGTCCACTGGCTGCTGACGGTGGCGACGAAACGCTCGTCGGAGATCCGCTTGCCGAGTTGACCGCTGGTCAGCCCGGTGAACGTCTCCGCCCAGAGCCCGATGCCGTACCCGCTGCCGTCGTCGGCCGTGAAGTTGCCGCTGACGTCGATGAGTGTCGGGACGGCGGTCCGTTCCGGAATCGTCGTCCGCACCGGCTTGGCTCGGCGGGCGTCCACCACGATCCGGGTGTCCCGGTCGACCGCCACTTCGGGCTGCGCCAACAGGGACATCGGGCGCTGTTCATCTTCCGGACCGGGCTCGAAGACGAGGGCGCTCAGGCCGTAGTGCCCCTTCGGCACCCGCACCGTGGCCACCCCGTCGGAACTGACGAGGTCCCAGGAGCCGTAACTGTCCATCCCGACCAGGATGGTCCAGTGGTCCGCGGTGCGCGCGCCGGCGCGGTCCAGGTGCTCCACGGTGAGCGTGTAGCTCTCCACCTCCCGGTTCACGGCCAGCGGGGTGACCGCGACCGCCGCACCGGATCGGGCCACGATCCGCCCGGTCCAGTAACCGTCGGCGTCGCCGAGCCGGGTGTCGGTGGTCACGGTCGTGGCGGCCGTGCCGCCTGCCGGCACCGTGAGGTGGTCGGCGCCCAGGTGGAACAGGCCGGCCGGCAGCGCCCGACCGCCGGGGCCGGCGCCCTCGATGCTCAGCTCCAGGGTGACCGGGGCCGGGCCGTCGTTGCGCCAGGTCACCGTGCGGGTGATCGGGGCGTCGTCAGTGTGCGGCCAGAGCGTACGACCGAACGAGACACTGACCGGGTCGGTGGTGACCTGCTGCGTGATCGCGTGCGCGACGTCGACCCGGCCGGCACCCTGCTGGTACGCGGTCTGGTCCGGGTGCGGCTTCGCGGCGGACATCAGGGTGGCCTTGAGCCGGTCGGCCCGCCATCCGGGGTGCTGCTGGGCCAGCAGCGCGGCCGACCCGGCCACGTGCGGGGTGGCCATCGAGGTGCCGGAGAGCGTGACGTAGCGGTCCCCCACCGGGTCGCCGATGACGCCGTTCGCGGACTTCGCGGCGACGACGTCGACGCCGGGTGCGGTGATGTCCGGCTTCAACGCGTCGTCACCGACTCGGGGGCCCCGGCTGGAGAACTCGGCCAACTCGTCGTCGCGGTCCACCGCGCCCACGGCGAGCCCGGCGTCGGCGCTGGCCGGGGAGCCGACCGAGCCGTCCATGCCGTCGTTTCCGGCGGCGAGGACGAAGAGCGTGCCGGTCTGCGCGGTCAGCGTCTGCACGGCCTCCTCCACCGGGTCCACCTCGGGGGTGTCCCAACCGCTGAGGCTCATGTTGACCACGGCGGCCTTCTTCTCCACCGCGGCCCACTGCATGCCGGCGAGGATCGCCGAGTCGGTGCAGCCGGCGTCCTCGCAGACCTTGCCGTCAAGCAGTGTCGCGTCCGGTGCCACGCCCCGGTACTTGCCGCCCGAGGCGGCACCGCTGCCCGCGATGGTCGAGGCCACGTGAGTGCCGTGGCCGACCGTGTCCCGATCGTCGTCGACCTCGGTGAAGTTGCGCGCCTCGGCCACCTTGCCGGCCAGGTCCGGGTGGGTCGCGTCGACACCGGTGTCCAGCACCGCGACGGACACGCCCGCGCCGGTGAACCCGGCCGCCCAGGCGGCGGGCGCGCCGATCTGCGGCACGCTGTGGTCGAGGGTCACCCGTCGATGGCCGTCCAGCCAGATCCGCTCGACGCCCCCCGCCGCGTCGAGCCGGGCGGCAGCGGGACCTGTGGTGACCTTCTCCCAGACCGCACCGAGGGAGGACTTGTCGCTGTTCAGGGCGGCGCCGCGAATCACCGGCAGGTCGCGGGTCACCCGCGTGCCGGGCAGAGCGGTGGTGGCACGCCGGGCGGTGCCCGTCGAGCCGTACGCCACAAGCAGCGGCAGGGTGTTGCGGTGGGCGTCGTCGTAACCCGCCTCGACCAGCCCGGTGACGTCGAACAGTCGCCGGTCCACCCGGCCCGAACGCAGCAGCGGCAGCGCGTCGGTCGGCGTCACCGTGAGGCGACCGCGCTCGCGCTGGACCAGGAACTGCACGTCCTCGCGGCCGGCGCCGGGTCGGACCGAGGCGCCGGAAGCGGTGACGGTGACCCGGTCACCGGTGATCAGCGTGACGGTGGCCGAGCGTTTGGCGACGGGTCCAGCCGGAGTGGACTGTGGGCCGGTGCCGCCGGGTGCGGCGGGTGCGGCAGAGGCGGGAGCCGGCGCGGTGAGCGCCAGCGCGAACACGAGGCCGAGGGCGGCCAATCTTCTTCCCTGGTGCAACGGATCCTCCTCGTGAAGCGTTTGAGGTATGGGGAGTCACATTGACAACCCAGAATTGCATACTGGGTATGCAAAATGAAGGCCGAAAAATGACGGACCTGCCACGAGCCGACGAACCGGGCCGGCATGATCGGCCGGTGACCTCCATGAAGGACAAGATGCTCGCCGGCGAGCCATACATCGCCGACGATCCCGAGATCATCGCCGACCTGGCCCGAGCCGCCCGGTTGATGGAACGCTTCAACACCAGCCCCGCGGCCGACCCACCCGCGCGGATCGCGGCACTGCGGGAACTCCTCGGCGAGCTGGGCGAGGACACCTGGGTCCGCCCACCGTTCCACTGCGACTACGGCTGGCAGATCCGGATCGGCCCGCGCAGCTTCGTCAACTACAACGCCGTCTTCCTCGACGTCGCCCGGATCACCCTCGGCGCGGACGTCCAGGTCGGCCCGAACGTCCAGCTACTCACCCCGACGCATCCGGTCGAACCCGGCCCGCGACGGGACAAGTGGGAGGCGGCCAAGCCGATCACCATCGGCGACAACGTGTGGCTCGGTGGTGGCGCGATCGTGCTGGCCGGCGTGACGATCGGCGCGAACACCGTCGTCGGCGCGGGCGCGGTGGTCACCCGTGACCTGCCGGCGAACGTGGTGGCGGTCGGCAACCCGGCCCGGCCGGTCCGCGAACTCGGCTAGACGGTCGGGGGCTCCGACAGGCGGACCACCAGGTCGGCCCGGTCGGCGGTGGGGACGATCAGCGCGGCGTTCGACTCGTCGCTGCCGAGCGCCCACGCCCGCGCCTGCTCCGGAGACCGACCGAACGCCTCGTGCCGGGCGGTCAGCCGACGGTGCCGCACCTCGGCGTCCAGGTCGAGAAACCACGCCTCGTGCAGCAGCGGCCTGATCTCCTGCCAGGGGAAATCCCGCAACAGCAGGTAGTTGCCCTCGGTCACCACCAGCCGGACCGACGGCAGCACCTCGATCGCGCCGGCCACCGGCTCCTCCAACTCCCGGCGGAACTCCGGCGCGTAGACCGAGGTCGGCTCCAAACGGTGCAACCGGCGCAGCAGCGAGACATACCCGTTGGCGTCGAAGGTGTCCACCGCGCCCTTGCGGTCCGCTCGGCCCATTCGGACGAGCTGCGACTGGGCCAGGTGGAACCCGTCCATCGGCACCAGACAGGCCGCCGACCCGACCTCGGCGACGATCCGCTCCGCCAGGGTGGACTTCCCGGCACCCGGCGCACCGGCGATGCCGAGCAGCTGTCGCGGGCCGGCCTCGGCAAGCGCCATCGCCCGCGCCACCAGGTCGTCGACGGCGAGCACCTCGGCCGCCGGCATCAGCCAAGCACCGGGTCGCTGATGGTGAACCTCGCCTGCACCGCCGCCTGCACGGTCTGCGGCTGTGGGTCCAGCTCGATCTCCGGCGGGCCACCGCCCGCGCCGCCGCCTCCGGCGAAGGCCGCACGGGCGAACATCGGCCGGTCGGCGGGGCTTGCGTCGGCCAACTCGATCAGCGAGGTGACCCGTGCGCCAAGCGCCTCCGCGTACTCCCGCGCCCGCAGCAACGCGTCGTTGATCGCGGCGTGCCGGGCCGCACGGTGGGCGGGGCTGTCCGGACGAAGCTCCCACCACGGGCCGGCCACCTCGACCTGGTCCTGGTCGGCGAGCCGGAGCATCAACTCACCGAGCGCGGTGAAGTCGGTGACCGTGACAGTCGTGGTGACGCTGCCGTGCCAGGCGACCACCCGCTCGCCCGAGCGCCGGGTCTCCGGCCGTACCCGCAGGTCGCCGGTCTCCCGCCGGGCCACCGCCGGGCCGGAGCCGTCCAGTAGCACCCGCACCGCCGCGGCCCGCTCGGCCAACCGGGTCAGCGTCGCCTCCCGGTCCCGGTCACGGGCTGTCGCGGTGACCGCGAACCGGGCCAGCTCGGGCGGCACCTCCCGGTACGCCTCGCCGCGCACCTGCACCACCGGACCGTCCACCGCCATGTCCCCCAGCCTAGTCAGCCACCGGGCGTCGCGCCGTGTAGGAGACCGTGTCCGCGTCGACCCGCAGGCCGGTCAGGTGGCCGCCGGCCACACCCAGTTCCCACAGCCAGGACACCTCTGCCGCGTGGTCACCGCCGGCCGGGAACCGCCTGTCGTCCGCATCGAAGCGCCGGTCCCACAGCGCCACCCGGGAGGCTCGTGCCTCGTCGTAGCGCGCGGTCAGCGCCGGGGCGTCCTCGGCACGCAGCGCGGCGGCCAGGTCGTCCAGGAACGCGGTGACCTCGGCCAGCTCACGCAGCACCCGGTCCCGGTTGCCGAGCAGCATGTTCGCGGTCCGGTCGGCAGGTGTCCCGGCGACCCGGGTGCCGTCGGAGAAGCTGCCGGCGGCGAGCGCGAGGACCGCGTCGCGCAGCGGCGCACGGTGCACGGCGCCGGCAAGCGCGCCGGCCAGCAGGTGCGGTACGTGCGAGGCGAGCGCCGCAGCCGAGTCGTGCTCGGAGGCGGACATCGGCACCACCCGGGCCTCGAAGACCTCCACCAGCAGCTCGGCAAGCCAGCGGAACGCGGTGGTGGCCGAGCCCGGCGCCGGGCAGAGCACCCAGGCCGCGCCGGTGAGCAGGTCCGGCCGGGCGGCCGTCAAGCCCGCCCGGTCGGTGCCCGCCATCGGGTGACCCGGCACGAACCGGTGCGTCAGCCCCTGCGCGGCGGCGAACGCCGCCACCTGCTCCTTGGTGCTGCCGACGTCGGTCAGCACGCACCGCTCACCGGTCATCGCCGCCACCTCGACAAGCGTCGCCGGGAGGGTGGGCAGCGGCCCGCAGAGGAAGACCACGTCGCGGTCGGCCACCGCCTCGACAAGCCGGTCCGGTGCGGGTACGCCGGCACGGCGGGTCTCCTGCCGGGTGGTCTCGTCCGGGTCCCACCCGACCACGTCGATGCCGGCGGCGTACATCCGGAGCAGCACCGAACCACCGATCAGGCCGGTGCCCACCACCGCCGCCCGCACCCGCGTGCCTGGCCTGTCCACCATCCGCGCACCTCGACGTTCCTGCTGGGGTGCGGGGCCGCGGCGACCCCGACCAGGTCCGGGCCGAGGATATCGCCCGCTGCCGTACGGCCCCCTCCCGCTGTGCCGATCACGTCGACCGGAGATCTTCTGAGGCCGGCCCGGAAGGAGGTTGTCCACTTCAGATCAGCGTCGTACGGTCCGCTCCGCCGCCCGCCGATCCGCTGCGGGCGATCAGCGGAAGGAAAAGAAATGTCCGCGACATACCGGGCGCTCGCCTCGGTGGTCATGTTGATCGGCTTCTACGTCGTCGCGCTCCTCCAGCTCGCCGCCGTCGCCGCGCTCGGGGTCTGGCTGTTCGGCCACACCAACGGACTCGTCACCGGCAAGCTGCTGCTACCCCTCGTCGTCGCGCTCGGCGCGGTGGCGGTCGGGCTCTGGCGGGCGATCCGTACGAAGAACGAACCGGCACCTGGCCTGGTCCTCGGCGAACGCGACGCGCCCGGCCTGTGGGCAGCGGTACGCGAACTGGCGACCGCGGTCGGCACCCGCGCCCCGGACGAGATCCGACTCGTGCCCGAGGTGAACGCGGCGGTCGCCGAGCAGAGCCGACTGCTCGGGCTGCTCGGCGGACGACGCACCCTCTACGTCGGTCTGCCGCTGCTCCAGGCGCTGCGGATGGACCAGCTGCGCTCGGTGCTCGCACACGAGCTGGGCCACTACTCCGGCAAGCACACCCGGCTCGGTGCCGTGGCGTACCGGGGTCGGCTGGCCATCGCGGAGACACTGGAGCGGATCAGCCCGCGTAACCCGATCGGTTGGGTCTTCAAGGGTTACTCGAGGCTCTACCTGGTGGTGGACAACGCCGCGTCACGGCGTCAGGAGTTGGAGGCCGACCGGTCCTCCGTACTGCTGGCCGGGCCCGAGGCCGCAACCTCCGCGCTGCGTGCCCTGCCGGCGCTCGACGCGGCGTGGGGTTTCTTCATGCGCCGGTACGTCGAGCCAGGCTGGTCCGCCGACCTGGCGCCGGACGACCTCTTCGGCGGCTTCGCCCAGTTGCTGCGCGGCCGGCAGGACGAGATCGCCTCGTTGAGGGATAACGCCCCCGACCGGAAGACGTCGCCGTGGGACACCCACCCGCCGATCGGCGTCCGGGTCGCCGCCATGGCGGGCCTACCGGCGGGAGCGGCCGCGTCCGACGACCGGCCGGCCGCGCTGCTGCTCGCCGACATCGACAGCGCCGGGAGGCAGTTGCAGGGCATCGTCGTCGACCACGGCCACCGTCAGGTGCTGCCCTGGCCGCAGTTCATCGCCGCGGCGGTGGCGGCCGGCGTGCAACGCCAGGCGGACGGCGTCTACCGGGCGGCGGGGCGCTTCACCGGCGTCACCGGGCCGGGCCTGTCGACGGTGCTGGACCTGGTACGCGCCGACCGCCTGGGTGAGTTCGCCGAGCAGTACTTCGACGACACCACCCGCGAGGAGGCCGCCGCCCGGTTCGCCGGGCCGATGGAGACGCTGCTCGTCAACGCGGCCGTACGCTCCGGCCAGGCCCACTGGCAGCTCTCCTGGTCAGCTCCGGCCCAGCTCGTCGGCCCGGACGGGCAACCGCTGGACCTCGCCGAGATCGCCAAGCTGGCAGTCGCGCCGCAGACCCTGGACGTGGCGTTGGCCCGTCTGGCCGAGTTGGGCGTCGACCCCTCGGGCGCGACGGTCGTGGAGGACCGGGTCTCCGGACGGAACGCCGACCTGATCGGCGCGCTGGCCAACATCAAGATCGACGGTACGGAGCACGACGTGCTGATCCTCGACCGCGGGTTGGTCCTGATCGCCGACCCCGGCAAGGCCAGCCAGGGCGAGAAGCGGCTACGCGAGCTTGTCGGCTCGGTCCCGGTCGCGGAGCTGGCGGCCGGGAACACCTTCCTGCCGTACGAGGAGATCGTCTCCGTGGACGTCAAGCGGGAGGTGCCGCTGAAGGCGGAGCTGACCGTGCACGGCGGCCGGGTGCTCGCCCTGCAGGAGCTGATGGCCAGCGAGCTGCTGGAGAAGCAGAGCCGCAACACTCTGCTGCGGGTCTTCCGTCAGATCAGCGAGTGACGCCGTCCGGGCGGTCGGCCCACCGGCTCGACCGCCCGGACCACACGATCAGGCGAGGCGCGCCGCGACGCCGGCGATGTGCTCGTCGGTCTCGGTCAACGCCACCCGGACGTACTGCCCGGCCGTCGGGCCGTAGAACACGCCGGCGGCGACCAGGATGCCCCGACGGGCCAGCCAGTCGACGGTCTGCCAGCAGGCCTCACCTCGGGTCAGCCAGAGGTACAGGCCCGCCTCGGAGTGTTCGACGGTGAACCCGGCGCCGGTAAACGCCGCGGTGAGCACCTCCCGCCGGGCGCGGTAACGCTCCCGCTGCTCCTCGGCGTGTCGCTCGTCCTCGAGCGCGGCCACCATCGCCGCCTGCACCGGCGCGGGCACGATCATGCCCGCGTGCTTGCGGACCTTGAGCAGCTCGGCGACGAGCGCCGGGTCACCGGCGACGAAGCCGGCCCGGTAGCCGGCGAGGTTGGACCGCTTGGAGAGCGAGTGCACGGCGAGCACCCCGGCATAGCTGCCCCCACTGACCTGCGGGGACAGCACCGAGACCGGCTCCGCCGACCAGCCCAGCGGCAGGTAGCACTCGTCGCTCGCCACCACCGCGCCACGTTCGCGGGCCCAGTCGACCACCTTGCGCAGGTGCGCCGCGGGCAGCACCCGCCCGGTCGGGTTGCCGGGCGAGTTGACCCAGACCAACCGGACGCGCGAGGTCGGCCCGACAGACGTGAGCGAGTCGGTACGGACGACCGTGGCACCGGCCAGCCGGGCACCGTCCTCGTACGTGGGGTACGCGATCGACGGCACCACCACCACGTCACCAGGGCCGATGCCGAGCAGTGTGGGCAGCCAGGCCACCAGCTCCTTCGAGCCGATCGTCGGCAGCACACCGAGACCGTCGACACCGGCGCCACAGGCTCGGGACACCCACGCCGCGATCGCGGCCCGCAGCGCCGGGGTGCCGGCGGTCAGCGGATAACCGGGAGCATCGGACCCGTCAGCCAGCGCACGCCGGATCACCTCGGGCACCGGGTCGACAGGCGTACCCATGGAGAGGTTGATCATGCCCTCCGGGTGCGCCGCAGCAAGCGTGGCTGCGGCGTCCAGGGTGTCCCAGGTGAACTCGGGCAGTCGCGACGAGACCGGCGCGGGCCGGTTCAGTGGCCCTCGCCGCGCGGCGGCTGCGCGGCGACGAAGGTGGCGTCCTTCTCCACCTTGCCGATCTTCGAGGCGCCACCGGGCGAGCCCAGGTCCTCGAAGAACTCGTAGTTCGCGCCGGTGTAGTCCTTCCACTGCTCCGGGACGTCATCCTCGTAGAAGATCGCCTCCACGGGGCAGACGGGCTCACAGGCACCACAGTCGACGCACTCGTCGGGGTGGATGTAGAGCATCCGGTTGCCCTCGTAAATGCAGTCGACCGGGCACTCCTCGATGCATGCCTTGTCGAGCACATCTACGCACGGCTCGGCGATGATGTAGGTCACCGGTCTTCTCCTCCGCAAGACTCGCCGCGATCTCCCGCGACGGTAAGAGCCTAGTATCTCGCCGGGGAGGGGGTCGATCGTGCTCCGACAGCAGGATGTGGGACACCGAATCGTGGTCCGCCGGATTGTAGGCATTCGTGAGGGTCGCCCGTTATTCTCCGATGCCCTCGGCGAGCTTGTCGAACTGAGCGAGACTCATCTCACGCTCGCCACCGCGCAGGGGCGGCTGCGGGTCCCGGTGACACAGGTCCACCGCGCCAAACGCGTACCGCCGACCCGCCGGCCCACCGCCGCCGCGGTCGTGGCGCTGGAGCGGGCCGCCGACGAGGCCTGGCCGGCACCAACCCGGGGCCGGCTCGGCGACTGGCTGCTCCGGTCGGCCGAGGGCTGGACCGGGCGCGCCAACTCGGCGCTGCCGATCGGCGATCCGGACCGACCACTCGCCGCAGCGGTCGACGCGGTGGAACGCTGGTACGCCGAGCTGGGCCAACCCGCGCTGATCAACACACCGCTGCCCCTCGCCGCACCTGTCGGCGCCGAACTCGACGCCCGCGGCTGGAGCACCCGCCCACCGACGCTTGTGCAGACCGCGCCGCTCCCCCTGCTGGCGTCCACGGCCCCCGGCGGGCCGGCCGGCGAGTGGAGCGGTGCGACAGTCGAACTGGCCACCGCGCCGAGCGACGAGTGGCTGGCCGTCGCCGCCGGCCGCAAGGGCGGCCTCCCGGACGCCGCCCGGCACGTGCTCACCGCCGTGGACCAGGTCCGCTTCGCCCACGTGTACGCCGACACCGCGCTGGTTGCCGTCGGCCGCGGCACGGTGACCGGCCAGGGGCGCTGGCTGGGCCTCAGCCTGATCGAGGTCCTACCGGCGGCTCGCCGACAGGGATTGGCCCGCCGCGTGATCCACGAACTGGCCACCTGGGGCGCGGCGCGCGGCGCGACCCATGCGTTCCTCCAGGTCGAGCAGCGCAACGAGGCGGCCGTCACGCTCTACCAGCGGCTCGGCCTGGTCACCCATCACACCTACCTGACCAGAGTCGCCCCAAACTGACCCTCACCACCGGTCCCGACCAACGTCGCGGCCCGACGGGCTTGATCGACTCGGCCTTCAGGAAGTCGCGCTATCCCGACGCCCGCGACACCCCGACTTCACGGAAGCCGAGTCGATCAAGCGGCGTCCGCCAGCCACACACGGCCCAGACCGTCGGGGCCGGGCGCAGGTCAGCGGCGGACGACTCGGCGGGGCTTCGCGGCCTTCACCTCGGTGTACCGCTTGAGCTGCTGCGAGCGGTAGTCACGGCCGAGCGCGGTGAGCCCGAGGTAGCCGATCAGCACCCCGGCCCCGGTGGCGAGCAGGTAGAGCCAGATCTGGGCGAAGAAGGTCGCCGCACCGCCGGCGAACGGGTTGTGACCGACAAGCAGGGGGCCGACCAGCACGGTCAGCAGCAGCGCCACCGGCACCACGAGGGCCATGTCGGCGGCCCAGCCCGCAAGTGGCCGGCGGCCACCCCAGCGGAAGGCGACCACGGCGAGGATCAGCCCGATCACCGTGAACATCGCCAACGACACCCGGTCGGCGGCGGTGTCGTCACCCTCGAAGCCGAACCGGATGATCAGTCGGGCGACCACGTTGACCGCGAACAGCGCTGCTACGAGCACCCCGATGTCACGCCACCGCTTGTCCATCGCCGGACCCTCCTGCCGTACGTCCCGTCGCGGGGTTCGCATCCCTGGCAGGAATATCTACCACCCCGACCTGGGAGACGTCATCAGAGCATCTGCGGCTGCGGGGCGAGGATCTGCCGGAAGCCCATCACCGCGAAGGTCATCGCACCGGCCACGATCATCGCGAGGCCGACCCAGTTGTCGCCGGCCAGCAGCAGATCGCCCTCGCTGGTCCGGACGGCGGCCACCGCCATCAGCGCGAACCAGGGCACCGCCGGCAACGCCACCGCCCACCTGCGGCCGACCGCCTCGTACGCGAACCAGCTCAGCGCGATGTTGGCACCGATGGCCAGCAGCACGGACACGCCGATCAGTTGCCCGCCGACGCGGACCGTGGCGAGCAGCAGCTCCAGCACACCGGTCAGCACACCGGCGACGACCACGACGATCCCGCCGACCAGCCGCAGGCCCAGGTCCAGCAGTCGCGGCGGTGGCCCCTCCGGGGGCGGGGCTTCCTGCTCGTCCACGACCGTCACCGCTGCGGCCGGCAGCGTCACCGGAGACCCGCCGCCGCGACCGGGGAACGGTCCGGGGTGGTCTCCGTGGGCAGGCCGGCGAAGAGGTCGTTCTCCCAGCCGTACGGCCCGGCGCCCGGGCCCTTCTCGCCGACCGCGAGGGTGAAGTACTCCACGCCCATGAACTCGCCACCGAAGTTGCCGGCGATCGAGTAGAGCCAGGAGTTGGCCGGGATCTGGGTGGCGTGCGCCCGCATCGCCGCCTCCTTGGCGGCGTGCTGGTCGGTGCCGTCGATCTGGGCGGCGATCTGGGCGTCCGGGGTGCCGAAGGGCAGGTCGGCGATGTCCTCGATGCCGCCGAACGGGTTGTCGGAGGACTCCGCGAAGTGCGTCATGCCGGCCTCCAGGACGCTGAGCGGCATGGCCGTCCAGTAGACCTTGAGCGGGGCGCAGCCCTCGGCGGCGGCCAACTCGACGGCGCGCATGGCCACCCGGTGCGCCTGGATGTGGTCGGGGTGGCCGTAGAAGCCGTTCGGGTCGTAGGTGACGAGCACCTGCGGGCGTACCTCTCGCATGATCTCCACGAGATGCCCGGCGGCCTCGTCGAGGTCGGCCTGCCAGAACGCCCGGGGGTGTTCGTTCGTCGCGAGCCCCATCATCCCGGAGTCGCGGTAGCGGCCCGCGCCGCCGAGGAAGCGGTGGTCGGTGACGCCGAGCGCGGCGCACGCGGCGGCCAGCTCGGCGACCCGGTACCCCCCGAGCTGGTCGGCCTCGGCGGCGGCGAGCTGGGCCAGCGCGGGCACGTGGATCTCGCCCTCCTCGCCGAGCGTGCAGGTCACAAGCGTGACGTGCGCGCCGTCTGCGGCGTAGTGGGCCATCGTCGAGCCGGTGCCGATCGACTCGTCGTCGGGGTGCGCGTGGACCAGCAGCAGGCGGCGGTCGGGCAGCATCGTCACGACGGTCACTCTAACCGGCGGTTCGGCCCCGCTGACGCTGACGCGTCCGCCCAGGTCGGCCACATCACCTCCGCTCCGGCTCTACGATTTGGCGTGTGGACTTTCCGGAGCTGGCCGCCCGCACCCGCCGGTTCAGCCACGGCGCGCCACGCGCTGTCTCGGTGGCTGAGGACGGCTCCCGGGTGATCTTCCTGCGCTCCGCCGGTCCCGAGGATCCGGCGGACGCGCTCTGGCTGCTGGACGTGGGCACCGGTGAGGAGCGGCTGGTCGCCGACCCGGCGACCCTGCTGGGCGAGGACGGGGACGTCCGGTCCCTCTCCCCCGGCGAGCGCGCGCTACGCGAGCGGCTGCGGCTCAGCGCCGCCGGCATCGGCTCGTACGCGCTTGACGCGGCCGGCCGGGTCGCCGTGTTCGCGCTGGCCGGGCGGCTGTTCCGGGCCGATCTGGTGCACGGCGACGTGGTGGAGGTGGCGGCCGTCGGCCCGGTGCTGGACCCTCGTCCGGACCCCACCGGGCAGCGGCTGTCGTACGTGACGGACGCGGCCGAGGGCGTGCGCCGGGGTGAGCTGCGGGTGATCGACCCCGACGGCACGGACACCCTGCTGGCCGGCGAGGACGCCGGGGTGAGCTGGGGGTTGGCCGAGCACATCGCGGCGGAGGAGTTCGGCAGGTACCGGGGGTACTGGTGGGCGCCGGACGGCCGCATGGTGCTCGCCGCCCGGGTCGACGAGTCCCGCCTGGAGCGGTGGCACCTGCACGACCCGGCGCAGCCGGCGAGCCCGCCGACGGCCGTCGCGTACCCCCGGGCTGGTGGGCCGAACGCGGAGGTGAGCCTGCACCTGCTGGACCTGGACGACGGCTGGGTCGACGTGCACTGGGACCGGGAGACCTACCCGTACCTTGTTGGGGTCAGTTGGGGTGAGGGCAGTCCGTTGATCACCGTGCTGCGCCGATCGCAGCAGCACGGGCTGGTGCTCGCGGTGGACCCCCGGACGGGCGAGACGCAGGTGCACGCCGAGCTGGCCGACCCGCGCTGGGTCGAGCCGATCACCGGCACCCCGGCGCACCTGCCGGACGGCCGGGTGCTTGTCGGTGGGGAGTTGGCGCACGACGGGTACGACGCCCGCTGCCTGTTCGCGGACGGCACCCTGCTCACCCCGCCGTCGCTGTACGTCCGGCGGGTGGTGGGTCGGCTACCGGCCGCCACCGGTCCGGCCGACCTGCTGGTGGAGGCGAGCGACGGCGAGCCGAGCGAGCGGCACCTGTTCCGGATCCGCACCACGATCGGCGGTGGAGTGGACGCGCGTCGGCTCACCGCCGACTCCGGCTGGTACACCGCGGCGGTGGGCGGGGACGTGCTTGCCGTCGGCGTCGCGTCGCTGGACCATCCCGGGGTGCGCTGGACCGTCCGCCGGGGTGATCAGGAGATCGCCGAGCTGCGGTCGTTCGCCGCCACCCCGCCGTACTCTCCGCTGCCGTTGCTGGAACGCGTGACCGACCGGCGGCTGCCGGCGGCGGTGCTCTACCCGGACCAGCACGTGACGGGCCGGCGGTTGCCGGTGCTGCTGGACATCTACGGCGGCCCGGGGCACCAGGAGGTGGTGGCGGCGCGGGCCGCGTGGTTGGAGCGGCAGTGGTGGGCCGACGCCGGGTTCGCCGTGGTCACCATCGACAACCGGGGTACGCCGGGCGTGGCGCCGTCGTTCGAGAAGGCGATCCACCGGCGGGTCGCCGACGTGATCCTCACCGACCAGATCGACGCGTTGACCGCGCTCGCCGGCAAGCACCCGGACCTGGACCTGGAACGGGTGGCGGTACGCGGCTGGTCGTTCGGGGGGTGGCTGGCCGGGTTGGCGGTCCTGCGCCACCCGGAGCTGTTCAAGTGCGGGATCGCGGGTGCCCCGGTGACCGACTGGGCGCTGTACGACACCGCGTACACCGAGCGTTATCTGGGGTTGCCGGAAGACGGCCAGGACATCTACGCGCACCACTCGCTCGTCGAGTTGGCCGCCGAGCCGGTCACCGGGCCGGACCAGGCCCGCCCGTTGCTGCTGGTGCACGGGTTGGCCGACGACAACGTGGTGGCCGCGCACACGCTGCGCCTCTCGGCGGCGCTGCTGAGTTCGGGCCGGCCGCACGCGGTGCTGCCGCTGACCGGGGCCACGCACATGGCCGCGAACGGCACCGCCGAGCGGCTGCTCCCCCTGGAGCTGGACTTCCTCCGTACCCACCTGGGGTAGCTCCCCGGCCCTCCCCGGAAAGGGCTGCCGTGTCGGTGGCACGCGCTCAAGATCGTGCTCAAACAAGGTTCGAGTGGCTTCCCAGCGTCATATGACCACTCGATCCAGGATCGAGCGTGACCTTGAGCGATGGCTGCGGGAAGCGACAATGCAGAGGTGTCGGATCACACGAAGCCACTCAGCTACCGCCTCATCACCGGACCCGATGATGCCGAATTCTGCGCCCGCGTCAGCGCGCTCCTCGATCAGGGCTATCAGCTGCACGGGTCGCCGGCCCTGACCTCCAACGGCGGACGCGTCATCGCCGCTCAGGCGGTGGTGCTGTCGCCTCCTGTCGACCCCGAGGCAAGCGCCAGGTAGAGGCGCTGAAGAGCTCGACTTGCTCCGTACGACACAGCTGGCGGGCCGTCGGCGCATCGACGGGTGCGCGGGACCGATGTGTGGCTGGGCGGCTCGGGGCGGCCTCAGTCCGATCCCCCGCCACCGCCACCGCCGGTGTCGAAGTTCGCGGCGTCGCCGAGGGCGGCGTTCTCGCCGATGGCGTTGGAGTGCCGGTCGGGAACCCCTCGGCCCCGCTGGAAGATGTCGCGATTGGGGCGCCGCGCGCTGCGTCGGATGGCGCGCATGGCGACTCGCGCGGCCTCCGCCTTCTCCTCGGCGCTGAGGGGACGAGGCCGCCCGCGGCACCGGCCGGCACGTTCGTCGTGCTGAGGGGCGACTGGGTGCCGGCATGTCGATGCCCGGACGGGGATGACCGACGGCCTGTGGTCCTTCATTGACAGGCCCAGCACTATGGACCCATGGTTCGAGGATCGGACCTCGGGTGGTGGGGTAAGCACCCCTACGTCTACATGATGTTCACGACCACCGCTGCGGTGGCGTGCTGGACGACCGTGCTCGTGGCCACGTTCGCGGTCCCGGAGGCGGCCATCGGCACCGCGTTGTGCGGGGCGCTCTTCGGCGTTCTCATGACGGTCGCCGCTGTCTATGCCTGGCACTGGCTGCTCAGAGGCCGACATCGCGACCGTCGTGCCAACGACAGGACGCGCTGGCAATGGGACATGGCGCTACTGCGGGCCGGTTGGGTGTTCCTCTGGCTGATCTTCCTCGGGCTGCTGACGGCGACAGTTGCCAGTCTCGTCGCCGACGATCCGCCCCGCGAGCAGGTGATTCCGCTGGCGATCGGCACGGTGGTCGCGGGCGCCTTCGTGCTGGTGCCGTCCGCGCGTCGACGGCTCACCGGCTCTGCGCTTGAGCACTGGCGATCGCCCGATGGCCGTATCCGCCCACCGCGCAAGTAGCCGCCATGCTCACGAGGCGAACGCTCGACCAGCACAACACCGTGCCCGAGTAGAACGCTTCTCCAGCTCGGGTTTCAGGAAAGCGCGGGGTCGGGGCGGCCAGGACACCCCGGTTTCCTGGAAGCGGAGTCGATCAAGGGGCTAACCACAGGAGGGCCCCCTCCCGACGGCGTTGTCGGAAGGGGACCCTGCTGGTCTGCGGTGAGTCTTACGGCTTGACGTGCGCGTTCACGAAGGACGGGTAGCCGAAGACGCTGGAGATGAAGATCCCGCCGGCCTTGGAGCCGTGCACGTTGTAGGCCACGTCGACGTAGAGCGGCACGACCGGCGCGTACTCCTTCATGATCCGCTCGTCGAGCTTCGCCCACTCCGGGCCCTGGTCGGCCGGGGCGAGCGCCAGGATGCGGTCCATCTCGGCGTTGACGGCCGGGTCATTGAAGTAGGACTGATTGCTGTTGCCCTCGGCCTTGATGGTGCGGCCGTCGTAGAGCACCGGCAGGATCGACGCCCCGCTGGGCCAGTCGGCCGCCCAGTTACCGATGTACAGGTCCCACGGGTTGTTCTTCTTCTTGATCTCGTCGAGCTTGGCGTCGTCGGAGATGTTCCGCAGCGTGATCTTGAAGCCGGCCCGTTCCAGGTTGGCCTTGAGCTGGGCGCCCTGCTGCTGCTCGGTGGAGTTGTCGGCGACGCCGAGGACCAGCTCCGGGGTCTTTCCGCCGAGCAGTTCCTTGGCCTTGTCGACGTTGCCGTTGGCACCCGCCGGGTACGCCTCGTACGCCTTGTAGCCGATGGTTGCCGGCGGCATCAGCGTGGTCAGCGGCGCGGCGACGTTCTGGCCGCCGAGCGCCTTGACCATGCCTTCGCGGTCGATGGCGTAGTTGAGCGCCTGCCGGACCTTGAGGTCGGTGACCCGCTGGTTGTTGATGACGAGTTGGTTGGCGCTCGGCGTCGGGGAGAGGATGCTGCGCGACTTGAGCGACGCGTCACCGGCGACCTTGGCGACAAGCGAGGCCGGCACGGTGTTGAAGGCGAGCGCGCTCTGGTCGGCGCCGTTGTCGGCGATCACCCGGTTGTTGGCGGCGTCCGCGGTCGGGCCGAAGCTCCAGACGAACTGGTCCGGGTACTGGTGCCGGACCGGGTCGGTGTTCGGGTCCCAGTTGGGGTTGCGGTCCAGGGTGATCTGCACGCCGACCTGGTTCTTGGCGACCTTGTAGGGGCCGGACGAGAACGGCTGCTTGTCCACGTTGATGCCGGTGTCCTTGTCGGCCGGCAGCGGCGCGGTGGTCGGCAACGAGGCGGCGAACGGCAGGTCGCAGCGGGGCTTGGCGAACTCGAAGCGCAGCGTCTTCGCGTCCGGCGTGGTCAGGCCGGGCGGCAGCGACGTCTTGTTCTTCTTGAAGTCCCACGCGGTGTCGAACTGCGCGGTGTCGGCGAGCCACTCCTGGATGTAGGTCGGGCCGCCGGACAGGTCGGGGTCGAAGGACCTGGCGATGCCGTACGCGATCTCCTTGGAGGTGATCGGCCGGCCGTCCTCGAACTTCACCCCGTCCTTGATCGTGAATTCCCAGACCTTGCAGTCGTTGTTGACGTTCTTGCCCGGGGTCTCGGCCAGGTCACCCACCAGGACCAGGCCACCCTTGCCGTCGTCCTTCCAGGTGGTCAGGTAGCGCGACCAGAGGGGGTTGGCCATCAGGCCGGCGAACGAGTACGTCCGCTGCGGGTCCAGGTGGGAGATCGGCGACTCCCGGATGACGCTGAACGTGCCGCCCTTCGCGGCGCCGCTCACCTCGGCGGCCGGCCCCTGTGACTCCTTGGGGTCGGTCGCGATGACGCCGGTCTGCTTCCGCTCGGTGTCGACAGTGGTGCCCTCGCCCGTGTTCTTCGAGCACGCACCCAGCGCCACCACCAGAGCTATCGCGCCGCCTGCGGCAACCGCCACGCGTGGTCTCATGAAGTACCCCCTTCACCCATGTGCCGTGCGGTTTCGTCGGGGCGAGAACCACCGACGTCCCGAGGATCGTATGGAAGAAAACCTACGGATTGTGTAACAGTTGTCGATAGATTTTGCCACCGGTCGCGCCCTGGTAACCGACGGCTCAGCGCAGCCTCACCCGAGGGTCGATGGCCGCGTAGAGCAGATCGACAAGCACGTTCGCCAACACCACGAAGACCGCGGCGATCAGCACAGTGGCCATGATTGTGGGCAGGTCACCCGAGCGCACCGCGTCCACCGCAGTACGCCCCAACCCCTGGATGCCGAACGTCGTCTCGGTGATCACCGTCCCGCCCAGCGCCCCGCCCACGTCCAGCCCGGCGATCGTCACCACCGGGGTGATCGCCGCGCGCAGCGCGTGTCGCCCGTACACCTTGGGTTTGGCCAGGCCCTTGGCCCGCGCGGTCCGGACGAAGTCCTCCGACAGCGTCTCCAGCATCTGCGCCCGCGACAACCGTGCGTAGATCGCCGAGAAGAGGAAGGCGAGCGCCACCCAGGCGAGCACCAGCCCACTTGCCCACTTCGCCGGGTTGTCGAACAGGGAGGTGTAGCTGGGCACCGGCAGCCATCGCAGGTTGTAGACGAACACCAGCAGCAGCACCGCGCCCACGAAGTAGAGCTGCAACGACGCGCCGGTAAGTGAGAAGCCGATGGCCAGCCGGTCCAACCAGGTGCCCCGCCGCAGCGCGGACACCATGCCGAGGCCCACGCCGAGCAGCAACCAGAGAATGGCCGCTGGGATCACGATGCTCAGGGTCACCGGCAGCACCCGGGCGATGGTGTCCGACACCGCCTCGTTGGTGACGTACGACCAGCCCAGGCAGGGCGCGTCGCACCGGCCACCCTGGGCGCTGCCCAGGTCCCGACCGGTCACGATGCCCTTCATGTAACCGGCGTACTGGCTGATCAGCGGGTCGTTCAGACCGAGGTCGTCGCGGACCCGCTCCAGCCGCTCCGGGTTGCAGTTCTTCGAGCAGATGCTGCTGACCGGGTCCCGGGGCAGGGCGAAGAACATCAGGAAGGTCAACACACTCACCGCGAAGAGGGTCAGCGTGGCGGAGAAGAGTCGCTTGAGCAGAAATCGCGCCATGAGAGTCACCTTTCGTTCGCGACTGCGGGGCTCCGCTTCGCTGCACTCCTCGCGCTCACAGGAACCCCTACCGGGACGACTTCGGGTCGAGCGCGTCGCGCAACGCGTCGCCGAAGAGGTTGAAGGCGAACACCAGCGCGAAGATCGTGATGCCCGGGAAGAACACGTACGCCGGGTCGGTCTGGAGGAAGTCCAGACTGCGGTAGATCATCCGGCCGAAGCTCGGCGTCTCGTCGCTGAGGCCGACGCCGATGAACGACAGTGCCGCCTCGCTGGTGATGAACTGCGGCACCGCAAGGGAGAACGACACCAGAATGGGTGCCCAGATGTTCGGCAGCAACTGCCGGAAGAGCATGTGCCCCAGCCCGGCACCACTGGCCCGGGCCGCCTCCACGAACTCCCGTTCGCGCAGCGCGATCACCTGCCCGCGGACCAGTCGGGCCGTGCTGGTCCAGCCGAAGATGGCGAAGACGGCGATCAGCACCCCCACCCCGAAGGCGGACGACACCTGCCCCCGCTCACCGTAGAAGCGCAGCGTGACGGTGGGCGTGAGCGCCAGCGCGATGATCAGGAAGGGCATGGCCAGGGTCAGGTCGGTGATCCAGTTGATCACCGCGTCGAGCCAGCCGCCGAGGTAGCCGGCGAGCGCGCCGAGCACGACACCGATCGTCGCGGTGATCAGGGCCGCCGCGAACGCGATGAACAACGACGTCCGCAACCCGTAGATCAACCGGATGAAGATGTCCCGCCCCAGCCCCGGCTCCAGACCGAACCAGTGCTCGCCGGTGACCCCACCGGCGTAGCCAAGCGGCATGCCGAAGCCGTCGAGCAGGTTCTGGAACTGCTCCCGCGGCCCGATCCCGTAGACCATCTCGATCAGCGGGGCGGACAACCCCAACACCATGAAGAACACCAGGAGTACGCCGCTGACCACGGCCGTACGGTCGCGACGCAGTCGCATCCAGGCGAGCTGACCGGGCGAGCGACCGACGACACCCTTCGCGACGGGTCCGTCCCCGCCCGTGCCGGACTCGATCTCGGCCAGCGCCACACCCTCCACCGGGGACAGGCTCACGACGACACCTCCTCGTCGACCTGGGCAGCCACCTCGGCCGGCTCCGGGCTCGTGCTCGCCGCTTCCGCTTCGGGGCTCGTGCCGGCTGGTTCCCCTTCGGGGCTCGTGCCGGCTGGTTCCCCTTCGGGGCTCGTGCCGGCTGGTTCCCCTTCGGGGAAGTGACACGCGGTGGCCTGGTTGCCGCCGTCGCGCGGGACCAGCGCGGGCTCCTCGGTGGCGCAGATGTCCTGCGCCTTCCAGCACCGGGTACGGAACCGGCAGCCCGACGGCGGGTCCAGCGGCGTGGGCACGTCACCGGTCAGCCGGATCCGGCCGGCCGGGCCGAGCTGGGTGACGTCCGGGATCGCCGAGAGCAACGCCCGGGTGTACGGGTGTTGCGGGCGCTCGTAGATGTCGGCCCGGTCGCCGATCTCCACGATGCGGCCCAGGTACATGACCGCGACCCGCTGGCAGAAGTGCCGCACCACCGCCAGGTCGTGCGCGATGAACACGAAGGCCAGGCCGAGCTCCCGTTGCAGGTCGCGCAGCAGGTTGACGACCTGCGCCTGGATGGAGACGTCGAGCGCGCTCACCGGCTCGTCCGCCACGATCAGCTTCGGCCGCAGGGCCAACGCGCGGGCGATGCCGATGCGCTGACGCTGACCACCGGAGAACTCGTGCGGGTACCTGTTGTAGTGCTCCGGGTTCAGCCCGACCAGTTCCAGCAGCTCCTGCACCCGGGCCTTGATCCCACCCGGCGGATTGATCCCGTTGACCTGCAGAGGCATCGCCACGATGCGGCCCACCGTGTGCCGAGGGTTCAGCGAGGCGTACGGGTCCTGGAAGATGATCTGGAGTTCCTGGCGCAGCGGGCGCAGCTCCCGACGGCCGGCGTGGGTGATGTCCCGCCCGTCGAACTCGATGCTGCCGCTCGTCGGCTCCAGCAACCGCACGAGCATCCGGCCGGTGGTGGTCTTGCCGCAGCCCGACTCCCCCACCAGGCCGAGCGTCTCGCCCGGTCGCACGTCGAAGTCGAGCCCGTCCACCGCCCGCACCAGACCTGTGGCGCGCAGCCCCTGACGTACCGGGAAGTGCTTACTCAGGCCGCGTACCCGCAACAACGGTTCGTCGGTCATCTCCACAGTCCTCCGTTCGGGACTGCGGTACTCCGCTGCGCTGCGTTCCTCGCCCTCACACAGCCACCCCCACTCGTGCGACGTCCTCGGCGTAGAACACGTCGCGCTCGTCGGCGCTCAGGTGACAGGCCACGAGGTGACCGTCGGCCCCGGCCGCGCGCAGCTCCGGCACCTCCGTGCGGGACCGGTCGCCGTTGCGGTCCGCGTACCGGCAGCGTGGGTGGAACGCGCAGCCCGTCGGCAGGTTGATCAGGCTTGGCGGGTTGCCGGGAATGGGCACCAGGTCCGCGTCCGCGTCGCCGTGCAGCGACGGCACGCTGGAGAGCAACCCCCAGGTGTACGGATGCTGCGGCGCGCGGAGCACCTGCTCGACGCTGCCCCGCTCGACGGCCCGTCCGCCGTACATGACGAGCACGTCGTCGGCGACCTGGCCGACCACGCCGAGGTCGTGCGTGATCAGGATGATCGCGGAGTGGAACTCGGCCTGGAGGTCGGCGAGCAGGTCGAGGATCTGCGCCTGCACGGTGACGTCCAACGCGGTGGTCGGCTCGTCGGCGATCAGCAGCGCCGGGTCGTTGACCAGGGACATCGCGATCATCGCCCGCTGCCGCATGCCGCCGGAGAACTCGTGCGGGTACTGGTCGAAGCGCCGCGCCGGCTGCGGGATGCCGACCCGGTCCAGCATGTCGACCGCCCGCCTGCGGGCCTCGCGCCGGCCGACCTTCGGGTGGTGCACCCGGTACGCCTCGGCGATCTGCCGGCCCACCGTGTAGTACGGGTGCAGCGCCGACAGCGGATCCTGGAAGATCATCGCCATGTCCCGGCCGCGCAGCCGGCGTACCTCCTCGTCGCCGAGACCGACCAGCTGCCGGCCACCTACCGAGATCTCCCCGGTGATGGTGGTCCGCTTGGGGTCGTGCAGGCCGAGAATCGCCAGCGAGGTGACGCTCTTGCCGGAGCCGGACTCACCGACGATGCCCAGCGTGCGGCCCCGCTCGACGGCGAACGACACCCCGTCGACAGCGCGTACCACGCCGTCCTCGGTGTCGAACCGGACCCGCAGGTCACGCACCCGCAGGTAGGCGTCCTCGCTGCCGCGCTGCGTCGGCACGGCGGGATGGTCGTCCGGCTTTCCGGACGGCGCCGGATCCGAGCTGTCCACGGCAACCTCCCTCAGTGACGAAGAGAACTTACAACAAAGTCCCGAGGGTGAAAATAAGCTACAAAGTCGGCACGTGTCAGCGGGCCCGAGCGTAACGAGTCGGCATCGGCCCCGCACCCCCGTCACCTCGCCATCCACGCCCGTTCATGGCCCTGGACGCACATAAGGTGCGACGATTGGCCGAGCAGCCAGCAGAGGATGCCCGTGGCACGAGGTGGAGGTGACGATGACCGCGGCGGTGTTCAACCACGAAGGCCCGTGGACCGAAGAGGAGTACCTCGCCCTCGGCGAGACGCAGCAACGCGTCGAACTCTTCGACGGGAGCCTTCACGTGACCCCAGCCCCCACCCCCCGGCACCAAAACATCTCGGGCGAACTACGCGCGGTTCTACGAGGCCCGGTTCGCGAAGCCGGCCTGCACGTTCTGGAAGCGGTGAACGTTCGGCTCAGGCCGGGACGGATCCCGATCCCCGATCTCGTCATCACCAGCCCGATTGACTTCGACGAGCTCAACGTCGAGGCGAGTGACGTGCGGCTGGTGTGCGAAATCATCTCGCCGAGCAACGCGTCCACCGACAAAGTCCTCAAGATGCACTACTACGCCGCCGCGGGCATCGAGTGGTATCTCCTGGTCGAGCAGGACAGCGGCACTGTGCATCTGTACCGACGGCGGGGCGGTCACTACACCGAGCAGTCCGTGACCAGACCCGGCGAGGTGTTGGAGCTGACTGAGCCGGTGAAGGCCACCATCCGACCGGAGGAACTGCTCCCCTGACGGGTGTCGGTCGTCTGGCCTAGGGTCGGTCCATGACCGAGTTCGACGCGGCCACCGCCGCCGTCCAGGCCGCCCTCGACGCGGGAGCGCGGTACGCCGACGCACGGGTGATGCATCGCCGGTACGAGTCGATGACCGCGCGCAACGGCGACGTGGAGGAGCTGACCCAGGACGAGAGCATCGGGCTCGGTGTCCGGGCGCTCGTCGGGGCGAGTTGGGGCTTCCACGCCGTACCCGATCTGTCGGACGCCGCCGCCCGCGACGCCGGCCGGCGCGCGACGCGTACCGCCATGGCGAGCGCGCGGGTGCCCGGCCCGGCGGTCGACCTGGTGCCGGTCGACGCGGTCACCGCGAGCTGGGCCTCCGGTTGCCAGATCGACCCGCTCGGGGTGCCCCTGTCGGCCAAGGGCGACCTGCTTGTCGACGCGACCCGCACGATGGCCGAGCACGGTGCGGACCTGGCCGAGGGCCTCTACCAGATCTGGGACACCGCGAAGTGGTTCGTCTCCAGCGAGGGCCACCGCATCGACCAGCGGATCCGCGAGTGCGGCGGCGGCATCTCGGCCACCTCGATCGGCGACGGCGAGACGCAGCGGCGGTCCTGGCCGAGCTACCGGGGGCAGTACGGCACCACCGGGTGGGAGTTGGTCGACTCGCTCGACCTGGCCGCGCACGCCGCGCAGATCGCCGAGGAGTCCCGGGCGCTGCTCACCGCGCCGCCCTGCCCGGCCGGCGAGACGGATCTGATCCTCGGCGGCGAACAGCTGGCCCTACAGATCCACGAGTCGGTCGGGCACGCCATCGAACTGGACCGGATCCTCGGCTGGGAGGCGGCGTTCGCCGGCACGTCCTGGCTGGACCTGGCCCAGCTCGGCTCACTGCGCTACGGGTCCGAGCTGATGAACATCACCATCGACCCGACGATCCCGGGCGCGCTTGGCAGCTTCGGTTTCGACGACGAGGGCTCCCCGGCGGTCAAGCGGGACGCGGTCCGGGACGGTCGCTGGGTGGGTGTGCTGGCCGGCCGGGATTCCGCCGCGATGGCGAGCCTCGACTACGGCGGCAGCGTACGGGCCGACGGGTGGGCCCGGCTGCCGATGGTGCGGATGACGAACGTCGGCCTGGAGCCCGGCCCGCACACGCTTGAGGAGATCATCGCGGCCACCGACGACGGCGTGTTGATGGACCTCAACCGGTCCTGGTCGATCGACGACAAGCGGCTCAACTTCCAGTTCGGCTGCGAGGTCGGCTGGGAGATCAAGAACGGTCGACGGGGTCGGATGCTGCGCAACCCCACGTACACCGGGATCGGGCCCCTGTTCTGGCGCTCGATGGACATGCTCTCCGGCGAGACGGTCTCCTGGGGGACGCCCAACTGCGGCAAGGGCCAACCCGGCCAGGTCGGGCACACCGGCCACCCGGCAGCGCCGGCCCGGTTCCGCAACGTCCGAGTGGGAGTTTCCGCGTGAGCGCGAGGAGCGAGCCGGTCTTGCGAGCCCCGCAGTCGCGAACGAAAGGCGGCCCCGCGTGAGCGCGAGGAGTGAGCCGGTCTTGCGAGCCCCGCAGTCGCGAACGAAAGGCGGCCCCGCGTGAGTAGGCAGACGGAGCTGGAGTTGGCGGGGCAGGTGGTGGAGCTGGTTCGGCGTCTTGGCGGGCCGGCCGCGCAGGCCGAGGCGGTGGTGACGCGGGCGGACCTGGCGCTGACCCGGTTCGCCAACTCGGGCATCCACCAGAACGTCTCCGAGTCCACTGTCGGGGTCTGGCTGCGGATGCACGTCGACGGTCGGACGGCCGCCGGCGGTGGCAGCGTGGTCACCGCTGACGGGTTGGGTTCCCTGGTGGAGCGCACCCTGGCCGCGGCGCGGCTCTGCCCACCGGACGCGAGCTGGCCCGGGCTGGTCGCGCCCACGCCCACGCCGGACGCGCCGCCAGTCGACGAGGCGACCGCGCACGCCGAGCCGGATCAACGGGCCGATCGGGTGGGGGCGTTCGTGGCGGCGGCGGGTGGCCTCAGCACCGCCGGTTACTGCCGTACCGCGCACCGCTCGTCGGCGTTCGCCAACTCGGCCGGGCACTCCGCGTACGGCCGCTCGGCGGAGGCGGCGATGGACGGCATTGCCCGCCTCGACGGCGCGGACGGGGTGGCCCGGCGCAGCGCCGACCGGCTCTCCGACCTGGACGGCGCCGAGTTGGGCGCGCAGGCGGCCTCGAAGGCGCGGGCGGCGGCCGACCCGGTCGAGCTGTCTCCGGGGCACTACGAGGTGGTGTTCGAGCCGGCCGCCGTGGCGGACCTCCTCCAGAACCTGGCGTTCTACGGCTTCAACGGCAAGCGGTACGCCGAGCGGCAGTCATTCGCCGAACCGGGCCAGGCCCAGTTCGACAGGGCGGTGACGGTGGTGGACGACCCGCTTGGCGGGTCCGGGTTGCCGTTCGACGCGGAGGGCACCTGTCGACGGGCGCTGACGCTTGTCGAGGCGGGCACGACCCGGGCGGTGGCGCACGATCGGCGGACCGCCGCCGAGGCGGGCGGGGAGTCCACCGGGCACGCGGTCGCGGGGGGCGCCACCTGGGGCCCGATGCCCCGTAACCTGCGGTTGGCCGGGGCGGCGGCGGGCCCGGCAAGCGCGGCGGGCCGGAGCACCACCGGTGCGGCGGCCGGCGCGGTCGTCGACGCCGACACCGCCGCGTTGGTGGCCGGCGTACGCCGAGGGCTGCTCGTCACCGACCTCTGGTACACGCGGGTCCTCGACCCGAAGAGCCTGGTCGTCACCGGGCTGACCCGCAACGGCGTCTGGTTGGTCGAGGACGGCACGGTCGTCCGGGCGGTCCGTGACCTGCGGTTCACCGAGTCGTACCCACGGGCGCTCGGGCCGGGGGCGGTGCTCGGGCTGGGCGCGCGGGCGGTGCGCCAACCGGACCGGGTGGACGGTGTCTGGTGGGCGGCCCCCTCGCTGCGACTGGCGTCCTGGCACTTCACTGGAGGCGCCTCCGGCTGACGGTCTCGTCGACGCGCGAGAAACCTGCGTGTCGAGTGCTTTTCCGCAGGCCAGACACACGAGAGACTCCCTTGCGCGGACGGCTCGCAGAGATCGGCGTAACGTGTGTCACTTAGCTGCGTCGGTCGATCCGGCGTGGTCGTTGGTGTGCGCATGACGTGGCAGCGGGTGCGGGTTCGCCGGTCCGCGTGCCGACCGGAGAGAGACCAGCCCGCCCGTACGGGCCCGTCGAGGAGACGACTCGAATGACTTCAACGGCAACGAGGCCGAGGGGGGCGCGGGCGCGCGCCGCCATCGCGGCGAAGACGTTGCGTACCGACAGATGGTGGTTCGCCCCGCTGATCACCGTGATCGGGCTCAGCGCCTGGGTCGCGTACGCGACGGTCCGGGTCTTCATGCACGACTTCTACTGGGTCGCGGACTACCACTACCTGACGCCGTTCTACTCGCCCTGCGTCACGGAGCGGTGTGTCGAGGGCGCCGCGCACTTCGGCCGGTTCCTGCCCGGCTGGTGGATCATCCCGGACGCCGCGCTGACCCTGCCGTTCCTGCTGCTGTTCCGGCTCACCTGCTACTACTACCGCAAGGCGTACTACCGGTCGTTCTGGCTGTCGCCGCCGGCCTGCGCGGTCCCGGACGGCCACAAGGAGTACGGCGGTGAGACCCGTTTCCCGCTGCTCGGCCAGAACCTGCACCGCTACTTCTTCTACGCCGCCGCGATCATCTCGCTGATCAACACCTGGGACGCGATCCTCGCCTTCCACTCGCCGAAGGGCTTCGGCTTCGGGCTGGGCAACATCATCCTGCTGCTCAACGTGGTGATGCTCTGGGCGTACACGATCTCCTGCCACTCCTGCCGGCACATCATCGGCGGCCGGCTCAAGCACTTCTCCAAGCACCCGGTGCGGTACAGGGCCTGGACCTTCGTCTCGGCGTTGAACGTCCGGCACATGCAGCTCGCCTGGATCACCCTCGGCACCCTGGCGCTTGCCGACTTCTACATCATGGCGCTCTCCGCCGAGTGGTTCTCCGACCTGCGGTTCATCAACTAAAGGGCCCCTGACATGACCACTACCACTCGCATCGAACGACACCACTACGACGTCGTCGTGATCGGGGCCGGCGGCGCCGGCCTGCGCGCGGCGATCGAGGCCCGGCTGGCCGGCAAGAAGACCGCGATCATCTCCAAGTCGCTGTTCGGCAAGGCGCACACGGTGATGGCCGAGGGCGGCGCGGCAGCCGCGATGGGCAATGTGAACAGCCGGGACAACTGGCAGGTGCACTTCCGCGACACCATGCGCGGCGGCAAGTTCCTCAACAACTTCCGGATGGCCGAGCTGCACGCGAAGGAGTCGCCGCAGCGGATCTGGGAGTTGGAGACGTACGGTGCGCTCTTCGACCGCACCAAGGACGGCAAGATCTCGCAGCGCAACTTCGGTGGCCACGAGTACCCGCGCCTGGCGCACGTGGGCGACCGGACCGGCCTGGAGCTGATCCGCACCCTGCAGCAGAAGATCGTGTCGCTCCAGCAGGAGGACCAGCGGGAGTTCGGCTCGTACGACGCCCGGATCAGGGTGTTCTCCGAGACGACGATCACCGAGCTGCTGCTCGACGGCGACCGGGTGGCCGGCGCGTTCGGCTACTACCGGGAGTCCGGCGAGTTCATCCTCTTCGAGGCGCCGGCGGTGGTGCTGGCGACCGGTGGCGTCGGCCGCTCCTACAAGGTCACCTCGAACTCGTGGGAGTACACCGGGGACGGGCACGCGCTGGCGCTGCGCGCCGGGGCGACGCTGATCAACATGGAGTTCCTCCAGTTCCACCCGACCGGCATGGTCTGGCCACCCTCGGTGAAGGGCATCCTGGTCACCGAGTCGGTGCGCGGTGACGGCGGTGTCCTGAAGAACTCCGAGGGCAAGCGGTTCATGTTCGACTACGTCCCCGACGTCTTCCGCAAGCAGTACGCGGAGACCGAGGAGGAGGCGGACCGCTGGTACACCGACCCGGACAACAACCGGCGTCCGCCGGAGCTGCTGCCCCGCGACGAGGTGGCTCGCGCCATCAACAGCGAGGTCAAGGCCGGCCGGGGCTCCCCCGCCGGTGGTGTCTTCCTGGACATCGCGAGCCGGCGTTCGGCCGACGAGATCCGCCGCCGGCTGCCCTCGATGTACCACCAGTTCAAGGAGCTGGCCGACGTCGACATCACCTCCGAGGCGATGGAGGTCGGGCCGACCTGTCACTACGTGATGGGCGGCGTCGAGGTCGACCCGGACTCGGGTGCCGCCTTCGGCCACGTACGCGGGCTGTTCGCCGCCGGTGAGGTCTCCGGCGGCATGCACGGCTCCAACCGACTCGGTGGCAACTCCCTGTCCGACCTGCTGGTCTTCGGCAAGCGGGCGGGCGGGCACGCCGCCAGCTACGCCGACGGGCTGACCGCCCGGCCGAAGGTGGCCGTGGGCGAGGTCGAGGCCGCGGTGGAGACCGCCCTCGCTCCGCTACAGCGGGACACCGGCGAGAACCCGTACACCCTCCAGCAGGACCTCCAGGCGGTCATGGGAGATCTAGTCGGAATCATCCGCCGGGAGGGTGAGCTGGCCGACGCGTTGGTCCGGCTCGCCGAGCTGCGGGAGCGGGTGGCCAAGGTGAGCGCGGCCGGTGGCCGCCGCTACAACCCGGGCTGGCACCTGGCCCTGGACCTGCGCAACATGCTCGTGGTCTCGGAGTGCACCGCGAAGGCGGCGCTGGAGCGGCAGGAGTCGCGCGGCGGGCACACCCGGGAGGACTACCCGGCCATGGAGCCGAAGTGGCGGCAGGTCAACCTGGTCTGCGCGCTGGACGGTGACACCGTGCAGCTGACCCGCAAGCCGCTACCGAAGATGCGGGCTGAGCTGATCGGCCTCTTCGACCGGGCCGAGCTGGCCAAGTACCTCACCGACGAGGAGCTCGCCGACTTCGACGCTCTCGTTGCCGACGCTGGAGAGGCGGACAACCGATGAGCGCGAAGCGTCAGTTCCGGATCTGGCGGGGCGACGAGACGGGCGGCGACCTCCAGGACTACATGGTGGAGGTGAACGAGGGCGAGGTCGTCCTCGACGTCATCCACCGCCTACAGGCCACCGACGCTCCCGACCTTGCGTGCCGGTGGAACTGCAAGGCCGGCAAGTGCGGCTCCTGCTCCATGGAGATCAACGGCAAGCCGCGGCTGGGCTGCATGACCCGGATGTCGACCTTCGGCGACGACGAAACCGTCACGGTCACCCCGCTGCGCACCTTCCCGGTGATCCGGGACCTGGTCACCGACGTCTCGTTCAACTACGAGAAGGCCCGGGAGACCCCGGCGTTCGCCCCTCCGGCGGACGTCGCACCGGGCGACTACCGGATGCAGCAGGTGGACGTCGAGCGCTCGCAGGAGTTCCGCAAGTGCATCGAGTGCTTCCTGTGCCAGACCGTCTGCCACGTGATCCGCGACCACGACGAGAACAAGCAGGCGTTCTCCGGCCCGCGGTACTTCATCCGCGCCGCCGAGCTGGACATGCACCCGCTGGACGCCCGGACCGACCGCAAGGAGTACGCGCAGGCCGAACAGGGCCTCGGCTTCTGCAACATCACCAAGTGCTGCACCGAGGTCTGCCCCGAGCACATCAAGATCACGGACAACGGGATCATCCCCATGAAGGAACGGGTCGTCGACCGCAGGTACGATCCCCTTGTGTGGCTTGGTAGCAAGATCTTCCGTCGGGGCGAGACGCCCCAGACCAGCGTGACCACCGCCCGTCAGGGCTCGGCGACGCCGGGCTCCGCCCGGGGTGGCGTGCACTCGCACGCGGGTGGCTCCCACGACTCGCGGGCTGAGGCGCAGGCCCAGAGCGGCGTCAACTGGGACCGGGAGGTGCCCCACCCGACCGCTCCGGCGGTCGACGACCGGGGCAGGCTGCCGCTGACCGAGCTCACCTTCGACCGGGCCGCCGCGCCGTCGCCGTTCGGTGACGACGTGACCTTCCCGCTGCCTCCGGAGCACCTCAACTTCGCCCACCCGGAGCAGGACAACAAGCACTGACCACCTGAACACAAACGGGGGGGCGCGTACCTGCCGCACGACCCACCGATCGCGCAGACCCGCAACAACGAGAACGTGGCGTTGGAGCTCGCCTGGCC